>NZ_JAFMPL010000069.1:0-41382 GCF_019038455.1 Nocardia noduli | reverse complement strand
CGGGGTTACGACCCGGTCTACGGCGCCAGACCGCTGCGCAGGCTGATCCAGCAGGCCATCGGCGACACCCTCGCCAAGGCACTGCTGGCCGGAGAGATCATCGACGGCGACACCGTGAAGGTGAATGAAGACGGTGATTCGCTCATTGTCAGCACATGAGCCGACCCTGCGGCACCTGCCCGTCGATGGCGAACAGCCCTTCACGTCGGTCGCCATCGACAGCACTGCGAATGTTCGAAACACGGATGCGCTGAAAGGTCCGCAGCGCAGCGTGGACGCTCGGCGATGCAACCCCGGTCAACCGACAACAACCGCGCTCACGGTCAAGTAGACGAAGATCGAGATGAGATCCTGAATCACGGTAGCCAGTGGGCCCGAACCGAATGCGGGATCGATCCCGAGTTTCGAGAACGACCACGGCAACACCATGGCCACAGCCGCCGCTACCGAGCATGCGGCCAGCAGGGACAACGAGACCGAGAGCGAGACAGCGGCATCGTGCCAGAACAGCAGAGTGATCGGATAGGCGACGGCGGCGACGATCGCACCGATGAGGAGTCCGGTGACCGCCTCGCGCCAGAGAATTCGTTTGATACCGACCCCCACCGATAGGCCGCGGATGACGAGGGCCTCTGTCTGAGTGCCCACCGCGTCCGCCAAATAGACGATCGCGGGTATGAAGAAGGCAAGAAGCACTTGGCGTTCCAGTTGGCTTTGGAAGGCATCAACCAGTCCCGCGGCCAGCATCGATCCGATCAATCCGGCCAGGAGCCACGGAAGGCGGTGCCATAGCCTGAGAGCGACGGATTCGGTACTGGCCGAACGAGCCCCCGCAGTAGAGGCCAGATAACCCGACAAGCGTGCGACATCCTCGTCGTGTTCTTCCAACAGCACCGACAGCAGACGTTGAGGCGGGATCACCCCTACCCAATGGTGATCGGCATCGATCACCGCCAAGCCGGGCTCGTTGTGGCGCAACGCTTCCCACACGGCACGTTCTTGATCCTCATCCCCCACGACCATCGGCGGATCAGGATCCATCACCTGCGCCATTGTGTAGTCGTCCTGGGCCGCGAGCAAGTTCTCGATCGTCAGCAAACCCACCAACCGCTGTTCCTCACAGATCACGACAACCGCCACGCTGGCGAACAGATGTCCCCGGATCCGCGCGAGAACCGCGGCCACAGTGTCGCCGGGTTCTGCCGTCGGAACATCACGGCACGCGTGCGCGGCCGCGGTTGCGGTTGTCGAAATCTCTGCTGGGCTGACGGCGGAACTCACCGGCGAACGGTAGCGCGGTTTCACCGGATCACCACGACAGCCTCCGCTCCGATCTCGCGTCCCCGAATCGGTACGCGGCTGTAGACAGGCAGCTCAGGTCAGCTGCGGCACTCACAGTCACCTGCCTTGGACCCTGTTTCCGAGGTCGGAGTCCTCTACGTGCGAAGTCGTCGGGTCCGACACACTTCGACTATGACGCAGACCACACGCCCCGTTCCCCAGGCAGATGATCCTGCGGCACCGCTGGGCGTGCCTGCGATCCTTCTCGCCCTGACGATGCTCTTCGCCCCCTTGGTCGTCAGCAGCAGGATCTCCGGGTGGTCGGCGGACTACGGGCCGTTGCTGTATGTGGTCCTCATCCTCTACCTCGCCGCGACATTGCGGCTCCTGTGCTGGGGCGTCGCGGTCCGCAAGCGCCGCCGTCGCTGATCGATGGCAGCAAACGACCATGGTCAACGCCACTACGGCCCAAGTGCCCTTTCTCGATAACGACAGTCGGACGGACCGTATCGGTATGAAGAAGACCACGGCATGCGCGATCGGACTCGGTACCTACCTCGCCGGTTTGGCAGTGGGCTACCAGGTACTGCTTCGCGACCGATGCCTCAACTGGGGCACGACGCCCGACGAAGCGACACGGACGATGCCCGGCGACGACTTGCTCCCCACACCCGACATCGTCGCTACCAGAGCCGTCACCGTCCAAGCCCCGCCCTCCGCGATATGGCCTTGGCTCGTACAAATGGGGCCCGGCCGGGGCGGCGCCTACACCTATGACTGGATCGAAAACCTGCTCGGACTGGATATGCACAGCGCCGATGAAATTCTGCCCCAATTCCAGGACCTCGCCGTCGGAGACACACTCAGCCTGGGGACCAGCGGGCCGACAATGCGAGTCACCGAACTGGAGCCCGAACGCACCCTCGTGTTCGGCTCGACCGACGGAAACTGGATCTGGGCATTCGGGCTGTACCCCGGCGTCAGCGGCACCCGGTTGATCAGCCGCAATCGCATCGTGACACCCACCGCCTCCGCGCCCGTCCGACTGTTGAATCGCGTGATCATGGAACCAGGGAGCTGGGTCATGGAGCGAAAGATGCTGTTGGGCATCGCACGACGCGCCGAACAGAAGTGCACGGCTTTACCGGCCGCACCGCCGGCCCGGATCTGATTCCTTCGATTCCCGCACTCTTTTGAAAGGTACTCACCATGGACCACCATCCCGACACCCCACCACAACACGAGCAGGGATCAGCGGTAGTCGGCGTAAACGGCTCTCGCGGTAGCGATCTGGCTGTTCGCTGGGCCGCCGAGACTGCGGCACAGCGCCGTCGTCCCTTGCGGATCGTGCACGGTATCGATCTCCTGACGCTGAGTTCCTCGGTGGAAAGCCACGACGTCATCACACCCGCGATCATCGACGCGGTCCGCGAGCATGCGAGGGCAGTCCTCGACAAAGCGGCGGTATCGGCGCGCGAAATCGCCCCCGAGCTGGAAATAGAAACCGAGATCTCCGACGACTCACCCACTCGTCTGCTGATCGACTATTCGAAGACTGCCTGGATGGTGGTCCTGGGCGTCACAGTCGACACAGGGATTTTCGCGCACCTCGGCTCGACGCTGCTCGCGGTAACCAGCCACGGTCACGGTCCGACCGTGGTCGTCCGCGCTTCGGGCACCGACCAGGGTATTCGCCGCGACGGCCCCGTCGTGGTCGGCATCGACGGGAGCCCCTCGAGCGAAGCCGCCATCGCGGCAGCATTCTCGGAGGCATCCGAACGCCGAACAGAATTGGTCGCCGTGCACTCCTGGAGCGATTGGGATGCCGGTGAGTTCGCGGGTAAGAAGGCCCTGTCCATCGACGCGAACCAACTGGAGACCGCGGAGTCCGCGATCCTCGCCGAACGCCTGGCCGGGTGGCAGGAGAAGTACCCCGATGTCGCCGTCACCCGCAAGGTTTATCTGGCCGGGCCTACCGAGCAGCTGACCCGCTGGTCGATCAGAGCCCAACTGATAGTGGTCGGCAGCCGAGGCCGTGGCGGGTTCGCAGGTCTGTTGTTCGGATCCACCAGCAACTTTCTGGTCCAGCACGCGCACTGCCCCGTGCTGATCACCCATGAACGGCGAACATGAACCACTGACCGCCACGAACGGAGCGAACTGCCCGACCGCGCAAGGCTGACCCCGCCCTGGCGATACCCGCGGTTCGACAGCGGCCTCAGGATGGTTCGAGCGGGCGGGTGACCAATTCTCCGTCCAGCTCGTCCAACCAGCCTCGAATTGCGGCCATGGCGTAGCGGAATCCGTTGAGGTGACGGCGATTCAGGTATCCGTGCCAGGTATGTGGCACCACGGTGTACGTCACCGGGACGCCAGCGGCGGCGAGCTCGGCGGCGAAGGCCTCACCCGAGGCACGCAAAGTATCGTGATCGGCGTCGAGCAGCAGAGCGGGCGGCAGGCCGGTCAGCTCGCCACCACCGGGAAAAGCACCACTGCTCAGCAGACTCTCGTCCCCGACATAATTGAGGCTCATCCGATGAACGGCGGGCAGAGTCAACTGCCGGTATCCGGCGAGCCCACGTACGCTGGCGCGCACCGATTCCGGTAGCGGCGGCAGCTCGGCGTGGTACACGCCGTAGCAGAGCAGCAACCCGGCCGGATGAGGCGGCCGCTGCGCGGCGGTGACAGCCAGGCAAGCGCCGGCGCTGGCACCCCCGAGCACGATCCGGCCGCCTTCTTGCGCCAGCGAGCGGCCCGCGTCGACCACGTCGTCCAGCCCAGCGGGGTAGTGATTGAGCGAGGGGTCGACGGTCGACGAATGCCCCCGCGGGAAGCGGGGCGCAAGCCGGTAGTCCACGGTGCGCACCCGGCGCCCAGACGAGGCGATGCCCAGCGCGACCGAATGGGATTCCGACTGTTCCAGGTTTCCGGAGACGAATCCGCCTCCATGGAGCCACAGCACCGCAGGCGAGTCCGCACGGGATTCTGCGGGGTGGTAGTCGCGAATGGGGATCGCGCCGCCCCACCTTCCCGGCAATGTTCGATCGAGCGTGCGAACCGGCATATCAACGTGGTCGTCCCGACGAGCGACAGCGCATCCTTCAGCGATCGGCGTCGACGGATCATGACGTTCGGACATGCAGCTCCTGTAGTCCGTTCCGGTGAACCGGTTTCAGCACAGCGACGGTTGCGTCGGCGCGCTTGGCTACAGTACTTGTTACAAGAACGCAGCCTACGATTTCGATCGGCCCTTATCCGACTCTTCGCTCGTCCAGCTCATCGAGAAAGTTGCCACTCCGACCGGTACCCTCGTGCGGTGAACACGATTCTGCTGCACTTCGCGATCGTGGTCACTACGATATTCGCGGTCAATCTGTTGCCTGCATTCGGTCCACCGAACTCGTTGGTCCTTGTGTTGTTCCGATTGAATTGGCACCTCGACCCGATCGCACTCGTCATCCTCGGCGCCCTCAGTTCGGGCGCTGGTCGATATCTTCTCGCCGTCGCGACCAACCGCGTCCGCGACCATCTGGGTCCGCACCGTAAAGCCAGTCTGCAAGCCGCGAACGACTATCTCACCGGTCATCGTGGTCGCTCGTTCGCAGGACTCGGGCTGTTCCTGGTCTCCCCCTTGCCATCCGCGCAAATGTTCG
The DNA here is from genome assembly GCF_019038455.1 of Nocardia noduli. Lineage (NCBI taxonomy): Bacteria > Bacillati > Actinomycetota > Actinomycetes > Mycobacteriales > Nocardiaceae > Nocardia > Nocardia noduli. The sequence goes on along the minus strand of NZ_JAFMPL010000069.1, from coordinate 36,448 downwards.
AAGCGGCCGGGCTGATGGGCGTTCCCCTGGTTCCGGTAACAGTTGCGCACGTGCTGGGAAGATTGGTCAGCTTCTCCTTCTACATGGCTGCGGCCGGCGTCGCCGAGCGAAATCTCGGTGCAACGCTCATTGCTTCACTTACTTCGCCCTACGGAATCACAATTCAGATCGTCCTGATCGTTGCTGTCGTAATGCTCGCCCGTATCGACTGGAGCAGACACCTGCCCCGATAAGAAAACAAGAGTTGTCCGAGATCCGATGCCGGTGGGCGCTCTACGATTTCATCCACGCCGCGCAGGGCCGCACCGAACTGTCCTGCTCCGCATCCTTACCCGCAAACTGATGGTGGTCCTTCCGGCGCACCGTATCGACGGACGCGATCGAGTCTCGGGGCGGGCGGTGCTATCGCAGCACGTCACGGCCGGTGCGTGAACAAGGTTGTGTCGCAATCGGAGTGGGCGTCCCCGCGTGGGTTTGATTTGCTGTGAGCTGCTGATGGCAACTCCCGATCAAGCGGCGGAGAGGAATTCGACGAGGATGCGGTTGACTTCGTCCGGCCGCTCTAGATAGCCGTAATGGCCGCACCGCTCGATCTCGGCGTAACGGGCGTTCGGGATAGCCTCGGCGACCTCGCGGCAGAACCGGGGCGGCACCATCCGGTCGTCGCCGAACCCGACGACCAGGCTGGGCACCGTGATCCGACGGTAGGCCTCGCGCCGATCCTGCGTACGGTCCATCCCGAGCTGGGCGCGGGTGCCCGGAGTGCCTTTGCCCGAGGTGAATTCGAAGATGTCGAGCCATTCCTGCGCCTTGGCCGGGTCGGCCAGGGTGTGCGGTGACAGGTTGAGCATCGCCTTGATCGCGGCCGAGTATTCCGGCGGCAGCTGGATTCCCTTGTCGAACAACGCCTGTTCGCCTCGATTGAGCGCGCTCGATATCGGGTCCGGACGCGCGGTGGCGGCAAACATGATCGCCTTGCCCAGCAAATCGGGACGGGCCAGCGCCAGTTCGGCGACCACCCGCGAGCCCATCGACGTGCCGACCACGTGCGCGGGCGCACCCAAGCGTTCGATCAGGGCGGCCGTATCGCCGACGAGGTCGGCCATGGTGATGCCGGCCTCCGATTCCGAGGACGGCGCGATCCCGCGGTTGTCGACCGTGACGACCTGGAACCCGGCCTCTACGAGGGCAGGCACCTGATAGGTGCGCCAGACTCGGCCGGGGCTACCACTACCCATCACGAGCAGAACCAGCGGTCCCGAACCGGTGACGTCGTAATTCAGCTGGATGCCATTGAGCGAGGCGAGGGGCATATCTCTCCTGTTATCCTGTTTGCTAAAGTTAGAAAGTACACTACCGCCACCACAGGACGGGGGTTAGCCACGATGCCAGGACTGAGCAGGCCGCTCTACCAGATGAAGGCCGACTTCTTCAAAACCCTCGGCCATCCGATCCGCATCCGAGTGCTGGAGCTGCTCAGTGAGCGCGAATACGCGGTCTCGGAGATGCTACTCGAGGTCGGCGTGGAGGCGGCGAACCTGTCTCAGCAGCTGGCGATCCTGCGCCGGGCCGGTCTGGTGACGGCTCGCCGCGAAGGCCTGTCGGTTACCTACGAACTCACCTCGCCGCAGGTGAAAGAGCTGCTGATCGTGGCTCGCGCAATTCTCACCGGCGTCGTCGCAGGACAAGCCGAGCTACTCGACCCCACCTGATCCCGCCGAACAGGACCGAACCTCCCATTTCCACTAGTTGCATACTTTCTAAATTAGAAATCTAGCAAGCCGAGAAGGAGAGTATCCGTGATCACTAGCTCCGCGCCGACGACAGTCCCCACCGACCACCCGGCCATCCTGGCCTGGGTCGACGAGATCGCCGAACTCACCGCGCCCGACCGCGTCGTCTGGTGCGACGGATCACGCGCGGAATGGGATCGCCTCACCGACGAACTCGTCGAGAAGGGCACCTTCGTCCGGATCGCCGGCAAGGCGAACTCCTTCTGGTGCGTCTCGGACCCCGACGACGTCGCCAGGGTCGAAGACCGCACATTCATCTGCTCCGAGGACCCCACCGACGCGGGCCCGACCAACAACTGGGTCGACCCGGTCGACATGCGCACGGTGCTGACCGAACACTATCGCGGCGCGATGGCGGGCCGCACGATGTACGTGATCGCCTTCTGCATGGGCCCGCTCGAAGCCGCCGAGCCGAAGTTCGGTGTGCAGATCACCGATTCGCCGTATGTGGCGGTGTCGATGCAGATCATGACCCGCTCCGGCGCACCCGTCTGGGAAAAGCTCACGGGCACCACCGAATTCGTGCAATGCCTGCATTCGGTCGGCGCACCACTGGGCATGGGCCAGGCCGACGTGCCGTGGCCGTGTGACCGCACCAAGTACATCGCGCACTTCCCCGAGTCGCGCGCCATCTGGAGTTACGGCTCCGGCTACGGCGGCAATGCCCTGCTCGGCAAGAAGTGCTTCGCGCTGCGGATCGCCTCGATACTCGGCCGCGACGAAGGGTGGCTGGCCGAGCACATGCTGATCCTGAAACTCATCTCGCCGCAAGGCAAGACGCACTACGTGGCGGCCGCGTTCCCGTCCTCGTGCGGCAAGACCAATCTGGCGATGCTCGAGCCCGCGCTGCCGGGCTGGCAGGCCGAGACCATCGGCGACGACATCGCCTGGATGCGTTTCGGTGCCGACGGCAGGCTCTACGCGGTGAACCCGGAGGCCGGGTTCTTCGGTGTCGCGCCCGGCACCAACGCGCGCACCAATCCCAACGCGATCGCCACCATCGACCGCGGCAACTCGATCTTCACCAACACCGCGTTCACCGACGACGGCGATGTGTGGTGGGAGGGTCTGACGAAGGAACCGCCCGCGCACCTCACCGATTGGCGCGGCAATGACTGGACACCTGAGTCGGGACACCCTGCCGCACACCCGAATTCGCGCTACTGCACGCCGACCGAGCAGTGCCCGTCGATCGCGCCGGAGTGGAACGACCCGACCGGCGTGCCGATCTCGGCGATCTTCTTCGGTGGCCGCCGTGCGAACACGCTGCCGCTGGTGACCGAGACGTTCGACTGGGCACACGGAGTATTCACCGCCTCGGTGCTGTCATCGGAGACCACCGCCGCGGCGACCGGCGCGGTCGGCGTCGTCCGGCGCGATCCGATGGCCATGCTGCCGTTCCTCGGCTACCACGTGGGCGACTACTTCGCGCACTGGCTACGGCTCGGCGCGCAGGCCGACCCCGCGAAGTTGCCGAAGATCTTCCAGGTCAACTGGTTCCGGCGCGACGCCGCCGGCACCTTCCTGTGGCCAGGCTTCGGTGACAACGTGCGCGTGCTGAAGTGGGCGCTGCAACGCCTCGACGGTACCGCCGACGGCGAGCGGACACCGATCGGCTACATCCCCACCGCCGACGCCATCGACCTGGCAGGCTTCGACGACGCCGACCGAGCACTGGCCGAGCAGGCACTGACCGTCGACCCCGCTGAGTGGGTCGCCGAAACCCAGTCCATCGACGAATGGTTCGCCCGCATCGGCGGCAATCGGCTACCAGAGGAGCTGCGCGAGCAACTCGCCGCACTGAAGATGCGCCTGTTCGGCAACCGATGACCATGCGGGCACTGCTGCCGACCTGGTCGGAATGGAAACCCGCTTTCCGGGCGCCGGGCACGGATCTGTTGTCAGGGCTGGTCGTGGCGCTGGTGGCGTTGCCGCTGGCATTGGGATTCGGCATCAGTTCCGGCCTCGGCGCCGCCGCCGGTCTGGCGACGGCGGTCATCGCCGGTGCGTTGGCCGCGGTATTCGGCGGCTCTCGTTTTCAAGTGTCGGGGCCGACCGGCGCGATGACCGTGGTGCTGGTGCCGATCGTGGCCGAACACGGCACGTCCGGGGTACTGACCGTCGGCTTGATGGCCGGGGTGCTGTTGGTCGCACTGGCGTTCGCCGGTGTCGGCCGAGCCGTACGTTTCATGCCGGCCCCGGTGATCGAGGGATTCACCGCGGGCATCGCGGTCGTGATTGCCCTGCAACAGTTTCCGGGCGCGCTGGGAGTGTCCGGAGCCGAGGGCGAGAAGGTCTGGCAGTCCGCGTTCGACGCGGTACGCGAGTTCGCCGACGATCCACACGCGACCGCACCGGTGACGGCGCTCGTCGTGGCCGTGGTGATCCTGATCGGCGGGCGATATCTACCCAAACTGCCGTTCGCGCTGGTCGCTGTGCTGGTGGCGACGGTGGTCGCGAACATCTTCGACTTGCCGCTCGCGCGCATCGGAACGATCCCGGCCGGTCTGCCCGCACCCTCGCTCGGCTTCCTGCGACTCGATGACCTGACCAGCCTGCTGTTGCCCGCGCTCGCGGTCGCCGCGCTGGCCGCACTCGAATCGCTGCTGTCGGCCACCGCCGCCGACGCCATGGCCGTCGGCACCAGCCACAACCCCGACCGGGAACTGTTCGGGCAGGGCTTGGCCAATATCGCAGCGCCGCTGTTCGGTGGTGTACCCGCGACCGGCGCGATCGCCCGCACCGCGGTCAATGTGCGCTCGGGCGCGCGCACCCGGCTGGCGGCGCTCACCCATGCGGTGATCCTGGCGGGCATCGTGTACCTGGCCGCCGGACTGGTCGCCGATATCCCGATCGCGGCGCTGGCCGGTGTGCTACTGGCGACGACGGTGCGGATGGTGGAGGCGGCCTCACTCGCCGCGATCGCCCGCGCTTCGAGGGGCGACGCGATCGTCATGGCGGCCACCTTCGTCGTTACCGTCGCGTTGGACCTGGTCGCCGCCGTGGTGATCGGTATCGGGTTCGCGCTGGTCTTGGCGGTGCGCGCGATCGCCCGCGAGGCGAACCTGCATCAGGTGCCGCTCGACGAGACCGACCACCTGGGCGAGGAACACGAACTGCTGCGCGATCATATCGTCGCCTACCGCATCGACGGCCCCCTGTTCTTCGCCGCCGCCCACCGCTTCCTGCTCGAATTGGCCGACGTCGCCGATGTGAAGGTGGTGATCCTGAGGATGTCGCGTGTCACCGCCCTCGACACCACCGGCGCACGGGTCCTCGAGGATGCCATCACCAAGTTGCAGCATCGCCACATCACAGTGCTCATGTCCGGCCTGCGCGAGGACCACCGCCGGCGGCTGGCCGCGATGAGCGCGCTCCCAGCGGGCGGTGACGACGCGGTGTTCCCCGACACCGGTGCGGCCATCACCTACGCACGCCGGTTCCTACCCGCTACTCGCCGAACTCACTGATGCCGGTTCCTACCCGCTACTCGCCGAACTCACTGATATCGGGAATTCCGGCGAACTGCCAGCTCTGCTTGCGACCTCCCATCGAGGATGCTTACGGCTTTGGAGAGCGCTCCAGCCGCCGTAGCGGGCGGCAGGGCTATGGCCTTATCCGGTCTCGGGTGTGTAGCTTGTGGCGGAGGCTGATCGGTCGGATCTGATTTTCTTGGATAGGTTGCCGAAGGATGAAGTATCCGAAGTCCCGGTTGGCGATCGCCTTGCTGCTATCGGCCGTCGTCGCGGGATCGGTTCTGGTTGCCGGTGCGGTCGCGCAAGATCACGGTTCCGATCAGGGCGCCACCTCGCCCCAGGAACGTCAATGCGCGGACCACCGATGGCAATCCGGCGTCATCGACGTATCGAGCAAGCCACGCCAGGTGTTGTGGAAGGCGCCCGCAAAATCCTGGCCCAAAGGCGCGATCATCGTCATGCACGGCGGCGGTGGCGAACATGTCCAATGGTGCGGGTCGAATTTCGGTTCGGCGGCGGCGCAAGTGCGTTTCAGTGAACTCGCCGTCGAAGAAGGGTTCGCCGTCTTTCTGCTGAACTCGTCGAGCGACGTGAGCGACAGCCAAGGTCGCATCTGCGGCAAGGTCTGGGACGACGAGGTTCGCGACCGCCCGAATCTGGATCTACCATTCATCGAACAGGTTGTACAGCAGATGATTCCACCGTTGCGCCCTGCCGGCAGCGAGGGTGCGATCTTCCTCACCGGATTGTCCTCCGGAGGGTACATGACTGTCCGGGCGGCCACGCATTTCAACGCCCTCGTCACTGCTTTCGCGCCTGTTTCCAGCGGAGACCCCTACGGCTGGCATCGGATTTGCGAGCCGGGCCTGACACCTCGCCGCAAGGTCGAGGGCGCGGGATATGACAACGAGACCGGTAAGCAGATCACCGAGCGGAATTCCTGCCTATCACAGAGCTACCCGAACGAGTCCGTCTGGGATGACGGGCAGGAACCGTCGAAGCCGACATTCCGACTCTTCCATCACGAGATGGACGGAATCAACGATGTTTCGTGCGCCGAGAAGGTCGCTCGCCAGCTACGCGCGCACGGCTATCCCGGGGAACCGGACTTCCTACTTCGCGGCGCACGGCGCAGTCTGGCGAATCATCTATGGCAGGACGAGTACAACCGCCCCGTCCTCGACTTCTTCGCCAGCTGTCTCGGCCGATGACGGCCACTCCGCCTCGACTCTGCCCGACCTCGAATCGCGAGCAGCAGCCCCTCGCGGGTCACGACAAAATCGAGGTTGGGACAGGCCCTTTGTCCGAAACGTATTGAACGGTACGGGGCGATTCCGAGCAACGCGAGGTCAACCTATAGATCGGTAGTTCGATAGGTTCTGCACCTACCCATGGGCTCGCGAGAACGGGCACAGGATTTCGGACCGAGGCCGAATCTCGACAGAATCGTCTCCGCCTACACCACGGCCACGAGCTGACCAGAGACACTGCGAATTCCGAGCGGTGAATCTCTGACCACCATTCAGAAGACCGTGTCGTTCCGATAGCGAGAGTCGGCGAGAGCATCGACCCTTTCACCTGTGCAGCCTATTCCTATGGACAGGTTTGGCACGTGAATGCCATCGTCCCCGTTGTCGCACAGAAATAGGGTTCACCGGCAAACGCCGCGAATGGAGAGTGCGATTGCCCGAAGCGCAACTCTATCTCTCCTGGATAGCTGAGCTGAATTGTGACACTGCTTCCGACATACGTCATCGGTCGAACCGTTCGAATGAGGTGGAGACGGGATTCGAACCCGTGTGGACGGTTTTGCAGACCGCTGCCTCGCCTCTCGGCCACCCCACCATCAGAAGTGTCAGGTCAGAGTAACAGAGCTATCTGTGGAAGCCTCTGACGAGGAGTTGCCGAACCTTGAATCCGCCCGGCATGTCCGGGGACTTCATCTCTTGGAGAGGATGGAGTCGTGTCATCGAGGAAGAGGTATCCGCCGGAGTTGCGTGAGCGGGCTGTGCGAATGTTCGTGGAGATCCGGGGGCAGCATGAGTCGGAGTGGGCCGCGATGAGGGTGGTCGCGGATCTGTTGGGGGTGGGGACGCCGGAGACGGTTCGTAAGTGGGTGCGCCTCGACCAGGTCGATGCCGGTGTGCGTGCGGGGGTGAGTAGTGAGGAGTCCGAGGAGTTGAGGCGTTTGCGGCGTGAGAATGCAGAACTGAAGCGCGCCAACGGAATTCTGAAAGCTGCCTCGGCTTTCTTCGCGGCCGAGATCGACCGGCCACACCGCTGATCATCGAGTTCATCTCCGAGCACCAGGGTCGTCGTGAGGGCGGCGGTCTGCGGTGGGGCATCGAGTCGATCTGCGCGGAACTCGCTGAGTTCAGCGTGAAAGTTGCCCCTTCGACCTACTACGAGCACCGCAACCGGATCACGTCGGCGCGAGAGTTGCGTGAGGTGGAACTCGTGGTTGCAACTGAACCGGGAAGGCATCGCTGTGGCCCGCTGCACCGTCGAGAGGTTGATGCGTCGGCTCGGTCTGCGTGGCGTGGTCCGCGGCAAGGTCAAACGCACCACGATCGCGGATCCGGCCGCGGTCCGGGCGGCTGATCTTGTGCAACGCAGGTTCGCGCCGGCGGGGCCGAACCGTCTGTGGGTTGCCGACATGACTTACGTGTCGACCTGGTCGGGCTGGGTCTATGTCGCCTTCGTCATCGATGCCTATGCCCGGCGGATCCTGGGTTGGCGCACGTCCACGTCGATGACGACCACGCTCGTACTCGACGCGATCGAGCACGCGACCTGGTCCCGTGAACGCGGAGGGGCATGGCGTGAAAGATGTTGTGCACCATACGGATAGGGGATCTCAATACACATCATTTGCGGTCACCGACGCCTCGCCGAAGCTGGTATCCGACCGTCGGTCGGTGCGGTCGGATCCAGCTATGACAACGCGCTCGCGGAAACGATCAACGGCCTTTTCATGACCGAACTCATCAGACCGCGTGGGCCCCGGCGCAGCGCCGACCACGTCGAACTCGCCACCGCCGAATACGTCGACTGGTTCAACCACCGGCGCCTCTACCAGGACTGCGGGGACATACCACCCGCTGAACTGGAGGCCGCCCACTACGCTCAACAAACAGCTCAGCAGATCGCTGAACTGTCACACCAGTAAGTCTCCGGACTCACCGGGCGGATTCACCCAGCAGCACTGTGAAACTGCTGCCCACACCCGCCGAGAATCCCCATGGAAGCAGAGCCATCACCGAAGGCACCCTCGGGGCACGTCACCGCGACTGGGTCGCAGACATTCCAGAAGTCAGTGTGGCGATCAGGGGTCGAAGTCAACGGCGTAACGGTGGTCAAACTGGTGCCGTTCGACGAGCGCCGCATCGTCCCTACACCTACCGTCACACCTACGCTCAACGCCACGCGGATGCCGGCGTTCAGGTCGATGGGTTCGTCAACCCCTTCCCGACGTCCGCCCGGACAGGAGCGCGTAGCCGATGGCCAACCCGATGATCGACGGTCGCCGCGCCGATTCAATGCGGCGCCGAAAGCGCGTCCTCAGAACCCTCGCCACCACCCAGGCCCAGGGAGGTGAGATCAGCGTCTCCGCGATCGCGCGCGCGGCCGGAGTCGACCGGTCATTTCTGTACCGTCATCCCAACCTTCTTGCTCAAGTCCATATAACCCAAACCGCCGCACCGTCGACGGCGGAGAATCCGGCCCCGGTGAGCCGAGAATCGTTGAAAGCCTACCTCGCCAACGCCGACCAACGCCTCGCTTCGCGTAACCAGCAGCTCGAACGCAAACTCTCGGAGATGATGGGGCGAGCGAGCGTGGCGAGAATCCGGTCTCGGCGCACCCACCGACATCGAACAACTCCAACGACGGATCACCACTCTTGAACAGCAGGTCGTCGACCTGAGGGGGCAACTCGAGGAACGCGAGCAAGAACTCGACGCCGCTCGTGCCGCGTACCGAGAGTTGTTCGCGAACATGAACAAGCGGCACTAGGCCTGGCTCGGATCGCTGCATCCCACTGATCGCGAAGCGGTGCACGTGCGGTTCAGGCGTGCGCTGGTATCAGCTCGGCGACGAGCGCTTGCACCCGGGCGTTGATCTCGTCACGGATGGGGCGCACAGATTCGACGCCTTTGCCTGCCGGGTCCTCGAGTACCCAGTCCCGGTAGCTGACGCCGGGGAATACCGGACAGGTGTCTCCGCAGCCCATCGTGATGACCACATCGGAGGCCTCGACCGCGTCGAAGGTAAGGATCTTCGGGGACTGGTCGGAGATGTCGATACCGAGTTCGGCCATCGCTGCGACAGCGGCCGGGTTGATGGTCTCGGCGGGTGCGCTACCCGCGGAGCGGACCTCGATACTGTCACCGGCGAGGTGAGCAAGGAATCCGGCGGCCATCTGGGAACGTCCAGCATTGTGGACGCAGACGAACAGCACACTGGGCTTGGAAGCCATAGGAAAACAACACCTTTCGATGTCGGGAGGACGGTCAGGAGGTGGGGATGTCGAGTTCGGCGAGTAGGTGCCGGACGCGGGTTTCGATCTCTTCGCGGATCGGGCGGATCGCGGCGAGGTCCTGGCCTGCAGGATCGTCCAGATCCCACTCCTCGTATCGGCGGCCGGGGTAGAGCGGGCAGGCATCCCCGCAGCCCATGGTGATGATGATGTCGGCAGCCTGGACGATTTCCTCGGTCCAGGGCTTGGGGAACTCGGCGGTGATGTCGATCCCGACCTCGGCCATCGCCGCGACGGCAGCCGAGTTGATCTCGTCACCGGGTTCGGAACCACCGGACCAGGCGACAGCGTTCTCACCGGCGAGATGGGCGAAGAACCCCAGCGCCATCTGGGAGCGACCCGCATTGTGGGTGCACAGGAACAGAACGGTGGGTTTGCCGGTGTGGGCCTTGCCCTCCACACGGGCCAAGGCGATCAGCCGTTGGCGGGCGAAGCGTTCGGCCAGCAACGGCAGGAAGTTGATGACGGTCGCGCGTCCGGCGAATTGGTCGTAGCTCGAGTGCAGGAAGCGTTCGATGGTTTCGACGCCGAAGGTGGCGTCGAATTCGCGTTGCAGGCGCGTGGCGGCGGTTTTGAGGGCGAGTTGCTGATCGATGGTCAGGTCGTCACGGACGTGGATGGCGTGCGCGAGAGGGCTCTCGGTCATTGCGGTGATCCGTTGTTCGCAGGGAGAGGGCCAGGCGGGTGGTGTGAGTTCGGTTAGCAACTGGTCGACGCGGGCGGCGATGTCGTCGCGGACCAGGCGCATGCGTTCGATGCCGTCGATACCGCGTTCGGAGGGTTCGTCGGTGTCCCAGTTGATGATTCGCACACCCTCGACGGGTTCGACCCGGGCTTCACGACCGAGGGTGACGACCAGGTCGACCGAGCGAAGTAGTCGAGGATCGATGGGCTTGGGTGACTCGTCACGCAGGTCGACGCCTACTTCGGCCAGGGACCGCACCGACAGGGCGTTGAGGTGCGCCCCGGGGTGGGTGCCTGCGGAGAACGCTTGGACCGAGCCGTTGGCGGCGTGGCGCATCAGCCCGGCGGCCATCTGAGATTTGCCGCCGTTCTTGACGCATACGAACATTACCGCCGGTGTGGTGCTCATGCCCACGGGGTCCTATCGGTCGTCGTGACCGCCGGGGCGCGCGCGATACTCGGTGTTTTCGGTGTGAATCGTTTGCGTAGGGCCAGCGAAACGTAGACCAGCCCGACCAGGACCGGGACTTCGATCAGTGGGCCGACGACTCCGGCGAGGGCCTGCCCTGAGGTTGCGCCGTAGGTCGCGATCGCGACGGCGATGGCGAGTTCGAAGTTGTTGCCCGCCGCCGTGAACGCGAGCGTGGTGGTGCGTTCGTAGCCCAGGCCCATGACCGCGCCCAGGGCGTATCCGCCACCCCACATGATCGCGAAATAGGCGAGCAGCGGGATCGCGATCCGCACCACATCCAGTGGCTGAGAGGTGATCTGCTTGCCCTGCAACGCGAACAGGATCACGATCGTGAACAGCAACCCGTAGAGCGCCCACGGCCCGATCGCCGGGAGTAGTCGGGATTCGTACCAGTCCCGTCCCTTGGCGCGTTCCCCGAATCGGCGCGTCGCGTATCCGGCGAGCAGCGGGATGCCGAGGAAGATCAGTACAGATTTCGCGATCTGCCACGGCGAGGTGTCGATGCTGGTCTGTTCCAGGCCGAGCCAGCCGGGCAGCACCGACAGGTAGAACCAGCCCAGCACGGCGAACATGATCACCTGGAAGACCGAGTTCAAGGCGACCAGTACCGCGGCGGCTTCACGGTCTCCGCAGGCCAGGTCGTTCCAGATGATGACCATCGCGATGCAGCGCGCCAGCCCGACGATGATCAGACCGGTCCGGTACTCCGGCAGATCCGGCAGCAACAGCCACGCCAGCGCGAACATCAACGCGGGCCCGAGGATCCAGTTCAACGCCAGCGAACCGAGCAGCAGCCGTCGGTCACCGGTGACGGTGTCGAGGCGGTCGTATCGGACCTTCGCCAGGACCGGGTACATCATGATCAGCAGCCCGATAGCGATCGGCAGCGAGATCCCGTCGATCTCGACCGCGCTCACCGCGTCACCGAGCCCGGGGATCAGGCGGCCCAGCAGCAGTCCCGCGGCCATCGCGACCCCGATCCATACCGGCAGGAACCGGTCCAGAGTCGAGAGTTTCCCGACGACGCCGTGCTCGGCGGGGGCGGTCTCGACACTCACGCGTTCGCTCCCGTGGTGGACCCGCTCTCGACGAGGAGCGTATCCGAGAGTCGTTGCAGTGCTTCGGGAACGATGCGGTAGTACACCCAGGAGGCGCGGCGTTGGGACTCCAGCAAGCCGGCCTCGCGCAGCACCTTGAGGTGATGGGAGATCGTGGGCTGGGTCAGGTCGATACCTTCGGACAGGTCGCACACGCACGCCTCCTGCCCGGCGCGCGCGGCGATCGCGCTCAACAGTCGCAGTCGGACCGGATCCGACAGCGCCTTGAACACGCTCGCCAACTCGGCCGCGGCCTCACCCGAGAGCGGCTCACGCACCAGCGGTGAGGCGGTGCAGTCCTGCACCGACACGATCGGCAACTTCGACTTCGACATATACCTATATTGACGGATATCGAAGTAAGGCGGCAAGCGAACAGTCGGTGAACGAGATGTCCCGGCTCGGCGATCGATCGGATGCCCACGCCCGCCACAGGGGTAGAGGCGAATACGATATCTACCCGTGGCGGAGGTGTTCAGTTCCCTGGTGCAGCGTCAAAGACCGCTGTCGCATGTTCTCGAGCGACGCGTCGATGAATCCGGGCTGCCGAGACAACTGGCCCGGATCACCTCGGTGAGCGACTTGGAAAAATTCGAGGCTGACCTGCCTGGCGCGATCGATGCGTTACGTCCGATGCCGCCAGCGCTCGGTGCTACCCGGACCGCTTCGAGCGCCGCAAGTCGGTGGCGCCGCACCGATGAGAACACCGGCGAACAAGTCACTCGCCACTACATCGCCGTCCAAGCCGACGGGGACCTCGATCTTCTGGCCACCTGGCCGGACAACGCCGACGAGGGCCTGGAGCCGGTCGACGCCTCGGCGCGAGCCGAATACGATGCGTGTGAGAAACCCGGGTTCGCCGAGTTGGAGCGCCTTCGCATCGCGGAGGAGACCTGGACCCTGGGCACGCCGGATCCTCCGACCGGCACAGAGGAGATCTGGGCCCTCTATAGCTTCGTCGAGCTGTCGCGCGACGAGGAGCGAGCCATCAGCGCCGGTGAGCGCGAGATTCAGTCGATCTTCACTGAGCGCATCGAATTCGCTACGCAGATCGTCGAACGCATCGCCACTCAGATAGCGGACTATTTCGACACCGAACTGCCGCACTGGTTCAAAGAACGCATCATGGATCGGCGCGATGAGTTGACCGCACGCGAAGGGGTCACCGCCGCGCTCGCCTTCCCCTCGAGTTGGCCGATGTCGATTCCGAAATTGGTCACCAGTCCCTCGCCCGAGGTCGCCGACCCGGCCACCGAGAAAGACGCACTCACCGAAGGAGCGAGAGTCAGGTTCACCCATCGCTCCAGGCTTGACGAAGCGACCTTCGCTGATGTGCAACGGGTCATTCGACTGTGGGCGGACTCGGTCGAGAGGTACCCGGCGACGTTCAGCAAGATCGGGGAAGATCCGCTCAGCGACGTACTGACCGCGGCGTTGAATTCGTCATTGCCCGGAGCGCAACGCGAGGTCTACTCCCGCACAGGGAAGTCCGACATCTTCATTTACGCCAACACGCTCGACGCCGGTCGCGGGCCGGAAACAGTGTTCATCTGCGAGGCGAAGATCGCCAAGGACGACGGCACAGTGATACGCGCGCTCGATCCGCAGCTGTTCAGCTACCTCAACACTCACGACACTGCCGCAGTGCTGCTGCTGTTCGTCAAACAGAAGATGTTCGATGCCGCTGTCCGAGACCGCCTCGCGGCGCTGCGCACCGTCGCAGGGTTCATCGGGGAAGCGCCGGGCCCCAGCGGGTGGCCGATCTTCGAATACGAGGTCGATGGCCGCACTGTGCATGTGTGCATCGCCACCGTCCACATTCCGCCGGGCAAGTCGGATCCCTAGAGCCGATGCCGGATCATCGGCCACCGCGGATCGCCGCAGCACGTTGAGTGAGAAGGACTGCGGCGTTCGACGTCCCCGCGAACCGATGTCGGCACCGGCCGTCATCGTCACAGGGTTTGACCAGCGTGCCGGTCGTTGATATCGGCTTGTCTCGTGCCATCACGGGGTGTTCGTATTGTGCGATGTATGAGCAGTCGTACTGGACTACTGAAGCCGGTCTGCGTCTCAAGGACGTCTACCGGTCGGTCTCGACGCTGCGGTTGAGCCTCGACCGGAATCCGATCACGAAGGCGACGAAAGGGAAGGCCCGAAAGCGAGAGTTGCAGGAGTTGATGCTCCGCGATGCTGCCACGTGGCATCGCATGGACGGACAGTACGGCGGTCGGTGGCCGCGACCGCGCGCGGACCTGGTACTCGACATCGCGATGCGGACCACCCTGCGTGACCCCGCTCGCATCGACAAGTACTGCAAATGGCTGCTGGACGATCTCGGCGGCACGCAGGGCAAACCGATCGTCTACGCCGATGACCGCCAAGTGAAGATGCTGTTCGCCCGCCTGGATCGTGGCACGGACAACGACGAACCATCGATCTGGGTGACCGCCCAGACGGTCGCGGAGGTTCGCGCCGGCCTGCGCAGAGTCGAGGACCTCGATACCCGATGGACCGTCGGGGATGCCAACTGGGAACTCGATTCACACAGCCACCGCGACGACGAGTACTACGAGGGTGTGTCGCCGGAATTCCTTCGGGCCGCCGGCGCGGATGCCGCCACCATCAACGACTTCGCGCTGCGTGACCATGTCCGCCGACGACTGCGTGATCAACTGGATTCCCTGGCGATCACCGACCAGTTGTCCGCAGCCGTGGTCTTCGCCTATGCCGACAAGCGCTTCTGCGACAGCGTGGGTCTACCCCTGACTACCCAAGCATTGCATCGACTCCTCGACTACGGTCTCGCCGTCGATCTAGGACCGCTACCGACACGATCGGGTGAATCAGCCGCCTTCAAACAGCAGACAGCGAAGGCGCTGACCGCACTGCTGGCCAGGCGGCCATGGATGACGCCGCTGTTGCCCTCGATCGGAGTCACGGTGTTCTACCTGGAAACCGGCTCGGGAAAAGACCTCGACAACATCTTCGGCGATCTCAAGGTACTTCCGATCGTACTCGACACCGTACGGCCACCGATCTCACCGATGGCCGACTACTCACCGACCGAGGACCTAAAGCGCTGGTTCGAACATGACCGCCGCCGATCACCCGCTGCCGTCGGTGACATCGCGTTCATCGAAGCGGTCGCGCTGAAAGGTACTGCCGATGAGCAGCTTTCGTCCGGCACCGTCATCGTGGCACTCTCACACGGAGAACGGCTCGAAAGCTGGTGGGACAACGCGCTCGGATTCCTCGACGATCACAACGATCATTCGGATTGAGCTCCCGTCAAAACCATCACGCGTGCCAGCGCAAGTCAGGCCGGCAACGCACGTCTGCTCCGTCGACGCGGCGGCGGGACGACATCGAGATGCCGACCACGGCGACATCGAACCCGCCTCGATCGCATAGTTCTACTATCTCGTGATGGGATTCAGGTTGGTCCTCGCGGTCATACTCAACTTCGAGCGCGCGATGGGGCACTGCGACAATCTCGTGCGAGTCCATCAACGTGCCGGCGGTGAGGGCAAGGGGCGACGCCGGGAGGAGATTTCGGTCAACCGCGCCGTCATCGTGATCGCCATCGCGAGCTGGCAAGCCGTGGTCCAAGACATGACCAGGTTTCTGCTGGACGACCATACGCCCAACCCTACTGATCCCAACCACGGTGTTGCACAACTACTTCGAGGTTTCGTGCTACGTGAACTCGACAAATTCTCGACACCCAATGCCGAAAACACCCGCCAACTTTTGCAGGCAGTCGGATTCGACCCGCGTCCGTATTGGACATGGCCCAACGGCGCGGCCGGCAGCCGCGCAGTCACTTACAAACCCCATGAGGTCGAGGGGCAGCTACGGGACTGGCTCAAGGTACGACATGCGATCGCCCACGGTGACGAGAAGATGCCCGAGGTCAGCGTCCTGCAAGCGGTGCGAGACGGTTCAGCCAGCAAGACAGCCGGTCCCACGGTGCGACTGGCCGACGCGAAGGCGTGCATCAAGTTCATCCGCACGCTGACCAAGGTCACCATCGATGGCCTCGATGCCGAAATGACGCCCCCGAAAGCCAGCACGGCGACCGTGTCGATACTGCCTCCCACCTCGACCCAGCGGGACCTTGACCTCGGGCGCCATGCTGGAGGCGTGCTCACGGGAGCGACCCGACCAACTCGGTGGTCGTGTCCGAAGACCCTATCGGCGCCATGGCCGGAAAGGGTGGTCAGTTGGTGGGGCTGCGGCGTTCGAGGAAGACGACGTCGTGCCAGCTGCCGTCGAGGTGGAGGAGTCGTTCGCGCACGCCGACAGTGCGATATCCGGCCGAGTGGTGCAGCGCGAGTCCGGCACGGTCGGTCGGCAAGACTCCGGCTGTCACGGTGGTGATCCCGGCATCGTCCGCGGCGATGACCAGTGCCCGGATCAGTGACTTGCCCACCCCGCGTTCGCGCATCTGCTCGGCGACGAACACGCTGCTCTCGGCCAACCCGTCGACCGACGGGCCGAACCCGGCTTTGCTCAGCGCGGCGAATCCGACGATACGGCCGTCGATCTCGGCGACCCACCGATGCCCGGCCAGCCATCCCTCGACCGATGTCGGCCCGCCGAGTCCGACCACGACCTGTAGGTCGTCGTCGGTCATCGGCCGGACGGTGACGTCGGCGGGTAGGTCGGTGGGGCAGCAGGGCCGCTGACCCAGGGCACCCATGACGGCATCGGCGGCGTGCGGCAGGCCGGTGCAGCAGGCGGGGTTGACCGCGACGACGCTGGAGGTGCCGTGCTTGGCGACGGTCACGAACCCGACCTCGACGAGTTTGCGCACATGATGCGAGACCGTGGGTTGCCCGACCCCCAGCATCTCGGCGAGCTCCCCGACAGCGACCCCGCCGGGGCGAGAGGCGACCTGATGCAGCAGTCGCACCCGGGTCGGGTCGGCCAGGCACGCGAACCACGCCGCGTAGGTGGTCGCTTCCTCCACCGGCAACACCGCCAGCCGAGATTTGGCGGAGTCGTGCACGGTGGGCATGTCCAGTGAGGTCATATCGCCAGTCTATGGACCTTTCCGCAAAATATCGACAGTCATCGATGGTTGATTTCATCGACGAACGTCGATACAGTCGCAGGCATCAATCGATGACCGTCGATGAATGGAGTGGACATGAGCAACGCAGATCTCCCCGTAGTCGTGATCGGCGCCGGGCCCGTGGGCCTGGCCGCCGCCGCCGAACTACACGAACGCGGCCGACATGTGCTGGTGTTCGAACGCGGTCTCGTCGCGGGGACCGCGGTGGCCCAGTGGAATCACGTGCGTCTGTTCTCCCGGTGGGGCGAACTGATCGCCCCACCGGCGCGGCGACTGCTCGAGCCCCTCGGCTGGAACGTACCGACCCCCGATACCTACCCGACCGGTAAGGACTGGCAACAGCAGTACCTCGCCCCACTTGCCGCCGCGCTCGGGGCACACGTGCTGCGCACGGGTGTGGAGGTGACCGGGGTGTCGCGGCGTGGCCGCGACCGCGTCGTGGACGCCGGGCGCGAGGACGCGGCTTTCACCGTGTACCTGCGCCATGCCGACGGCCGCGAGGAGCGGGTGTTCGCGAGCGCGGTGATCGACGCTTCGGGCACATGGGGGGTGCCCAACCCGCTCGGCGGGGACGGACTCAGCGCGCTCGGTGAAACATCGGCGGCGGCAGCGGGAGTGGTCGGCTACCGAGTGCCCGACCTCGACGACCCGATCGTGTCCGCCCGTCATTCCGGTCGCCACACCGTGATCGCGGGTAGCGGACATTCGGCGTTGACCGCGATTGTGGCGTTGGCAGCCCTGGCCGAGCAAGCGCCGGGCACTCGACTGACATGGGTGCTGCGCCGTGGCGAGATCGGCGCGACCTTCGGCGGCGGTGACACCGACCAACTCCCGGCACGCGGTGCGCTAGGTGAACGGGCACGCCACGCGGTGCAGGCGGGTCGCCTGGAGGTGGTGACCGGATTCCGCACCGCCACAGTCGAACCCACCGCCGGAGGGCGTGTGGCGTTGGTCGCCGATTCCGGTGCCCGCGTCGAGGACGTGGACGCGGTGGTGGCGTTGACCGGGTTCGCCCCAGACCTGTCATGGCTGGACCAGGTTCGCCTGGAGCTGGACTCCACGCTGCAAGCTCCTGTGCGGCTGGCACCGATGATCGACCCCAACGTGCATTCGTGCGGCACTGTCTACCCCCACGGTGTCACCGAACTGTCCCATCCCGAACCCGGCTTCTACTCCGCCGGGATGAAGAGCTACGGCCGCGCTCCGACCTTCCTGGCAATGACCGGCTACGAACAGGTTCGCTCCATCGCTGCCGAGCTGGCCGGTGACCACGAATCCGCCCGCCGCGTCGAACTCGTCCTGCCCGACACCGGGGTGTGCGGGGGCGCCGGAGTCTTCGACGATCCCGCCGCGGACACCGCATCCGCACCTGACGGCGGCGGCTGCTGCGGGGCACCGGCCGCAGTCGAAACCCCCGGACAGGTCGTGCCGGAACTGATCACGTTGACCGCGCCCGGGCCACGTCTGTCGTGACCGCCACCAACACCACACCGCCGACCGTGCCCGGGCTGGACGCGGCCGGTCGTCGGCGGGTGCTGATCGTGTTCAGTGCCACGCAGATCACCAGCTGGGGCATCCTCTACTACGCCTTTCCGGTGCTGTCGAACTCCATCACCATCAGCACAGGCTGGTCCCCACCGGCGATCACCGCCGCGTTCTCCCTCGGCCAGCTCGCCGCCGCGCTCACCGGCATCCCCCTCGGACGCGTCCTGGACCGCACCGGGCCCCGCACGGTGATGACCACCGGATCGATTCTGGCCGTCCCGGCTGTCGTCACGGTCGCGCTGGCCCCGACCCTGACCGTGTTCTACCTCGGCCGGATCCTGGCCGGGGCCGCGATGGGCGCGGTCCTCTACCCGCCAGCGTTCGCCGCACTGACCCGCTGGCACGGCGAACAACGCGTACGGGCGCTGATGATCCTCACCCTCGTCGGCGGGCTGGCCAGCACCGTCTTCGCGCCCCTGACCGCTGCGGTCGACGCGCGCACCGACTGGCGCACCACCGACCTGCTTCTCGCCACCGTCCTGGCAGCAGTCACAATCCTCGCGCACCGGTTCGGGCTGCGCGGGCACTGGCCCGACCCACCGGAACCGGCCGCGGCCAGCTGATCGGTCAACTCATCGATCCGGCGACGCAGCCGCGTCACCTCTTCGGCCAGCCCGGCCTCCCGCCGCGCCAACTCCTCACGCCAGGACACCATCGCTGCCTCCATCGGTCCCCGCACCGACGATAAACCGCCAGCAACCACCCCAACAGTGCCCCGGACGTTTTCGCAGCTCAGGTCACCAACGCCGCTATTCGATCAGTTTGTTCACAGGCACTTACAGACGATTTATGCACCGCGAACGGAACCGTATCGCGGTGCAGACACCTTCTTCGCGTGCGGATTTCCTCGGCCTTTCACCCTGCGACGTCGCCGAACAGCGTGTTCGAGTACTTCCCGGCTCCGAATCTCGGAGTGGGCACGCGTGCCGCAGCGTAGTTCACCGTCCATCAGCCTGAGCCAGCCCTCCGTGATCAACCATCGCTGTTGCGCTTGAGCGTCGGTGACGTTGAAGAACAACGGAACACCGTATGGGTCCGTCGCCGACGCCGCCATGTCCTCCCAGGTCGGACTTCGAAAGTCATTGCGCCGACGAAACTTATCGATGGATCGAGCCACAGCAAGTCCCACAGTATGCGCCGACCTCCCTGAGACGTGGTCGCCATAGAACCGAACATAGAACTGACGCCCCGGACACATCGAGCGGGTAACGCGATTGGAGGCCAACCAAGCCGAGCCGTGCAACATCGCGAAAACCGGGTTTCGCACGAACCCCCAGAACGGTGGCGGATCGCCGACCGTGGCTGCCCACCAGTCTAGGACCGGCTTGGCTTCCCATGCCTCTCGCCAGGTCGGCCCAACCCCGTGATCGATCCAGTGCAACGCGACCGCCGAAGACATCACCTCCCCCAGCGCACCCCGATCGGCACGCACGGTCCCCACATACCGCTCAGCCTGGAGCCGAAGCGCTTGACGGCGCTCTCGCCGCACTCCCAGTGAAGGCGCCCGTGCCACTGCTGTCGCGACGGCGGCGGGCGTGGGCACTTGCTCAGCGAGCAGTAAATCCAGAATAGCTGTCTTACAAATACCTTCGGCGGCCAAGTCCAACGGCTCACGACCCCCGAATCCGTGACGACGAGGCGACACCGCGCGCGACAACCTCAGCGCAGCATCGCTATTGCCCGCTAGAGACGTCGTCGCCAACCATGATTCCGCTGCGGGATCAACATCGTTCTCAACACCTTTCACCACCACCGTCGTCAACGCCGCGCCTCCGAATCTCCACGTCCAGTGCGAGTAGCAATGCCGCTACCCAGCTGCGCGACACAGCGTGTCACCGCCGACGTCAAACACGTCAGATTTGATGCCGCGTGTCGTAAAACAAGGATCTACCTGTATGTAGTATCGCGTGCGATTCAGACCGTGGGCACGCTTGACCAGGACCTGCGGCGACACTTGTGCCTGTTTGAGCCTGTGCGGAATACCCTGTGGGATCTGAATCGGTCGCACCGGAGAGATTCTCGTTCGACGCTCCACCACCAGTGGGAGCCACGTACCGACTCGATTGATTCGGCTACCACCGAGATCTTCGCGCACAGTTCGTCTCCGGTGACCACCGTGGTGGCCGCGACAGCGATCGGTGGCGGACATCGGAAGGCTCGGGTCCGGGATAGGCGCTGGTCAGCTGGACCCTGACTTCTTGTCACGTGGTCAACGAAGCAATTGGTGGAATCGCCGGGCGTCGCCGACGTTCTCGCGGATGTCGGGTTTTGGGGTGTCCAGCCGAGTGCGCGTTGTGCGCGTTCGGAGGAGGTAGAGGTTGGCGGGTTCGCCGGGGCGCACTCGTTACCTCGAAGGGCAGGGCTGCAACCTCTCGGATAGCTTGTACTACTTGGAGGTTCGAGAATCCGAAGCCGTTGCCGAGGTTGTAGATCTTGTGTTCGCCTGGGTGGACGGCGGCGAGGGCGAGCAGGTGCGCGCGAGCGAGGTCGGTGACGTGGATGTAGTCACACACGCAGGTGCCGTCGGTGGTCGGGCAGCCTTCGCCGAAGAGGGAAAGTTTGTCAATGCGGCCGAGTGCGGCGTCCAGGGCCAGTGGGATCAAATGGGTTTCGGGTATGTGGTGTTCGCCGATCATGGTGCCGTCGCCGCAGTCGTGTGCTCCGGCGACGTTGAAGTAGCGCAGTGAGATCGCCCCGAACTCGAACGCTCGGGTGTAGGTGGTGATCGCGCGGTCGACGGCGAGTTTGGTGTCGCCGTAGGTGTTGACCGGATTGGTCGGCGAGGTCTCGACCAGCGGCAGTTCGGCAGGTTCGCCGTAGACGGCCGCGGTGGAGGAGAACACACCAGTCTCCCGATCCCGGCTGCTTGCACCGCGTCCAACAGGGCGAGGAAGCGCGGGCAACGGTCTGTCAATGCGAGGTTCCTGACGGCGGAGCACCGATAGTACTGGCGGGCGATGTCGTGCCCTGGCACTACGGGCGGAAGGTCTGCACCGGACACCTGGCATAGCCGCCTGTCTGCGGTTGGTACGCGGTGCCATGGTCGTGCGCGTATCGACCTATGCCTTCCGACGCCGCAGAGTTGCTCGCACTATCGTTGCGGGTGTCGTTACCGAATTACTCGGATTTCGCCGCACAGGAAGACCTCGAGGACTACTCGACAGCCGGCACCTCGTCCGGTTCAGGACGAAAGCGCGCCGGTCCACAGATGCTGAAAGCCCCGCTCGGGCAGCGTAATCGAAATCACCTAACATCGCTGGTGTGGCCGGTCAGCAATGCGAAAGGTGCCGCATATCGGTGGCGTGGCGCGCAACCGGACGTCGATCGTTCAACGATCAGCGCGAAGAGTCATTTGATTTGCTCGCCCCTCAACCCACGACCTCTACCGGGACTGGTTGGGCCGATCGTTCTCATGTGTTCGCAATTAGGTACTCGTCGAGTTCACGTACCACCGTTGCGTTGGGTGCGGCGGTTTTGAGGACGTGGCGATTTGCTTGGACCTCGGTGGCGAGGCGGGGTGATCCGTACGCGGTGGCGACGGTCGCGGTGGCGCGGGTGATGCGCGCGGATTCCTCGATCTCCCCGGCCTGGGCGAGCGCTGCGGCGAGCCCGATATCGCCGAAACCGCGTGACAGGGCGTAGGCAGGGTCGATGAGGTCGACACACTGCCGTGCGGCGGTGACCGCTGGCTGTCGGTCGCCGAGTTTGACCAGGCATTCGGAGCGGAAGCCGTGGTGAATCGCGGGATCGAATACGTAGGTCGCCACGGTGGCCTCGGCGTCGTTGATGAGGTCGTCGGCTTCGTCGAGCGCGTTGCGGCATTGGCGTGCGTCGCCGCGATCGGCGTGGGCTTCGGCGGCCATGTCCAGGGCGTAGGCGGTGAGGAGCCGGTCGTGGGATTGAGTCGCCCACCAGCGTGCGGCCGCGGCGTGGTCGACGCCGAGTCCGGGGCGGCCGTCGCGGGTGGCGGCGAGGGAGGCGTTGCACAGGACGAGCGCGGTGAGTGCTGGGTCGGCGGCGGCGTCGGCGGCTGTGCGGGCAACTTCGTAGTGGGTGGCTGCGCCACGCATATCGCCGGAGTCGTATGCCTGCCAACCGATGACCCGCGCCAGTGAGGCCCGTACGGCGTGCAGGCGCGGTTTGAGTTTGGCGGGACAGTCCGGAAGCAAACTCTCGACCAGTTCGGCTTGCCCGCGTCGGATCGCGGCGACAGCGCGGGGGCCGAAGGATTCGTACTGTTGGGCGGTGACCTCGCAGACAGCTTCGAGTTGTTCGATGGCGGCTTGGTCGACCTTGCCGCCGAGGGCATATCCGAGGCGGCTTCGTGATGCGTCATCGAGTCCGGCCAGCACGGCGGCGGCGGGCAGTGTTCCGGTCGCGCCGAGGAAGGCCAGCAGTTCACGTCGGTTCATATCGATCCACGCCTTCAGGTCGAGGGGTAGCTGGTGCAGGTCGACCGCTGCCGAGAAGGCGGGGCCGACCGCGAACTGGTGAGCGGTATGGGTGTCGAAGGCGGTCACCAGTGCTCCACCGGCTCGGACCGCTGCGTCGGCGGCGATCCAGAACCGGCGTTCGGGCACTGCCCTTCCGGCTTCGACGTGCGCGATATAGGTGCGATCGACTCGGCATTGCTTGGCGACGACGGCCTGGGTCAGTCCCGCGTCGCGGCGGGCCCGGGCCAGCAGTGCGCCCACGGTCGGATGTTCTGTCTCGAGCATGTCCCCACCCAGCTCTCAACCTTGCCCTGTTGTTTCCGTCCACGATAGGCCCGAAGGTCGCGAAGGGTGAGGCTTTGTGACAGCCGTATGTGATCACTGTGCTCACTCACGCATTCACCGATGACATGGGTAGTACACGGTCCCATCCCCAGCGAGAGAACTTGTGACACTTCCCCGGTCGGCCCGATAGGTCGGCTACGTCGAAGTTCAGGACGCATGAGGGATGAACGGCTGTGTCGATGGCAGATCTATATCGATGAAGGAGCATGATCGTGGCCCAACAGCTGTATCCGCCCGTACCCGCCCGGTATCGCTATCAACTCAGCGGCAACGGTTTTCGTCGCTGCGGAGCTCATGAAGGAAAGGACTACCGATGATCCCGATGACTCTTACCGAGGTCGCCGTCGCCACGAGCGGGCGCCTCGATGGTGTCGATGACCCACAGCGCACGGTGAGCGCGCCGACGGCGTTCGATTCGCGCAATGTGGTCGAGGGCGGGTTGTTCGCGTGTTTGGTCGGTGCGCACGCTGACGGGCACGACTTCGCCTCCGCCGCGATCTCCTCGGGCGCGGTCGCGGTGCTGGCGACCCGGCCGACCGGTGTGGCGTCGGTGATCGTCGACGATGTCGTAACCGCGATGAGTGACCTGGCACGGGAGGTCGCGGCCCGCTACACCGGCACGGTGCTCGCGATCACCGGGTCCGCGGGCAAGACCAGCACCAAGGATCTGCTGACCCAGATCCTGGCCCGCCACGGCAGCGTGGTCGCCACCGAGCGGTCGTTCAACAACGAGATCGGCTTCCCCCACACCGTGCTGCGCGTACACCCCGACACCGACTTTCTGGTGGTGGAGATGGGCGCGCGCGGCGCGGGCCACATCCGCCACCTCGCCGGGATCGCGCGACCGCGCATCGCGGCGGTGCTGGGTGTCGGGTCGGCGCATCTGGGCGAATTCGGAAGCCGCGAAGCGATCGCGGTAGCCAAACGCGAACTGGTCGAAGCCCTCGACGCCGACGGTGTCGCGGTGCTCAACGGCGATGACCCGCTGGTACGGGCGATGGCCGAGCATACGACCGCACGAGTGGTCTGGTTCGGCATCGGCGCCGAAGCCGACGTACGCGCCGAAGACGTCACTCTCGATGCACAGGCCCGCGCCGGGTTCGTCCTGCGGTCCGGGACCGAGTCCGCGCCGGTCCGGTTGCGAGTCGTCGGCAAGCACCACCTGACCAACGCACTCGCCGCTGCCGCGCTCGCGTTGAGTGCCGGGGTGCCGTTCTCCACAGTCGCCCAGGCCCTCGGCGAAGTCGGGTTGGTCTCGGGCAGCCGGATGGAGGTGACCGAGCGCGGTGACGGCGTGACCATCATCAACGACGCGTTCAACGCCAGCCCCGAAAGTGTCGAGGCCGCACTGGATTCACTCGCGGCGATCTGTGGCGACGGGCGACGATCGATCGCGGTCTTGGGCGAGATGCGTGAACTCGGCCGTATCGCGGCGGCCGTGCACCAGCAGGTCGGTCGTCACGCGGCGAAGCTGGGTATCGGTGAATTGATCACCGTCGGTGTCGACAACGCCGGGTTGATGGCTTCCGCCGCGCGCGAGGCCGGCGCGGCGCGGGTCATCCAACTCGACCACCGCGACGAGGTACTCGACGTGCTCGCCCCGGCGTTGCGCGGTGATGAGGTGGTGTTGTTCAAGGGTGCGAATTCGGCGGCGTTGTTCGAGACCGCCGCAGCCTTGGCGGCGATGCCGATACCGCAGGTGCGGCCGTCATGACCGACGTCGAAATTGTGGAGTTGGCGCGGCGGGCATGTGTGTCCGCTGCCGTACCCGCGCGGCGGATCAGCCCGATCCGGTTGCGCGACAACGCGATGCTACGCACCGACGACCACACAGTGATCCGCGTACTCCAGCGTGGGCAGCTCGATATCGCTGTTCGCGAGTTACGCGCCGCGGATTGGCTTCGGTCCCATCGTGTTCGCGCTCCCGAGCCGCTGGTGCCCGATCCGGTGGTGGTGGCGGGGCGGCCGGTGACGTTCTGGGAAGACCTCGGCGGCGGCGGACCGGTCGACGCCGTCGAGACCGCAGCGCTGCTGCGCGGACTGCATCGGCTCCGGGTGCCCTCGCACCTCGGTTTGCCACGCTTCGGTCTGCCCGACTTCAGCGCACCGATCGCCCGCGCCCTGGTCGACGACGAAGCCAAAGCATGGCTGACAACCCACGCGACTCAACTGGCCCGCCGGTGGGACGAAATCGACTGGCCCACACCGTGGTGCGTGATCCACGGCGACCCCAGCCCACACAACACCGTGGCCACCACCCACGGCGGGCACATGGTCGACCTCGAGCGCTGCTGCATCGGACCACCGGAATGGGACCAAGCCACGATCGCGTTCCAATCCGACACCCTCGCCGACCCATCAGCGCGCTGGTATGCCTTCCGTGACGCCTACGGCGCAGACGTCACCCGATGGGACGGCTACCCCGTGCTCCGCGATATCCGATCACTCGAGCTGTGCCTGTTCGCGCTCCGACACGCTGCTGTCAGCGCGCACGCCCGACACCAAGCCGACTACCGCCTCGCGTGCCTACGCGGTCAGCATGGCAACCGGCCGTGGCGGTGGGTGGCACCGTAGGGCTGGTGACACCCGTTGCGGTTGGCTCCTCTGCCCAAGCGTCTAGCCTGACTACTCTGCTTCCGACCAAACTATCTACGCAGCCACGAAATACCACACTGCCGTGCCGAAACTCGGCCAACCCGCACCGATAAACCCTTTCGTCTTCAAACCGCAGCTCGGGCGGTGTAGAGCGTCCGAGCGGACTCCCCTCGTGCACCGCCAGGCAGGCGGGCTCTCC
This sequence comes from Nocardia noduli, assembly GCF_019038455.1. Lineage (NCBI taxonomy): Bacteria > Bacillati > Actinomycetota > Actinomycetes > Mycobacteriales > Nocardiaceae > Nocardia > Nocardia noduli. Next base: position 10,195 of record NZ_JAFMPL010000069.1, on the reverse strand, counting down.
GACAGCCTCTAGGCATTTGCGCGTCGCTTCTATCGCAGCTGCGACCGGGCCGCACGCGAGAATGGTCGACGTTCCACACACCAACCGCAAGGTCTTGCGCCGAGACTGAATGCGGCGGCCGCGGAAGAGGACCTCGGCGTGGCGGCCATGGTGTGACAGCTTTCGCGAAACAGTAAGCGTCAGAATGATTCATCGGTCGATGACAATGGTCGTATCAGGTACAGCGGTGGCCGCATATTGCCGGGTCGCTCCCGCCCGAGCATGTCGCGCAGCATCTCTCCAGCCTGTACGCCACCAGCACCGGTCAGCTCGATGACACGCCGGATAGTCAAGGCATCGACACCGCGGAGTCCAGCACTCTGCGCATATCGGTCAATGTCGTCGATCGTGTCGATCGACGGAGTCCGCTGTTCTCGGCGCACAGAGAGCCGATCGCGTTCGGTGTCGATATCGCTGTAGCCACGGCGAGCGCGGATACGCTTCTCCACTTGCTCCAACGAGACCGTGTCGGACAGGTCAGCTGATAGCGAGCGCGCTGCTACACCGTAGGCATCGACTTCGTATACCGACGTCGCGTCATCGGTGATGTCGATGAGCGCATCACGCTGGGACTCCACCACACCTCGCCAGCCCTCGGCCGCGACGCACACGAGTCCGTTGGCCTCAGACGGGTGCCAATTCCATACCTCGGCCACCATCGACGCATCACCGGCGTCGATTTGTGCCACAGCGGTCGAACTGTGACGGCGGAGGAGTTCACGAAGCTCTGTCGGCGTCAACTCTCCATCGAGCCCGACCCCGGCGATAAGCAAATGCACCGACAGTCCTGACAGCACCGCGGCTGCCAGTGTGAGCGAATCAGCCAACGGACTGCGGAGACCAGCCTCGTGTCCTTCGGCCAGGATGTCGCCGCCGACATCTACAACGATCAGCGTGTCCGCGCCGAAGCCTGAACTCGCTGCGCGGAATTGGTCCGCGAGTCCGATCGCGCCACCGGCTGGATCCATGAGCAGTAGTGGTTGTGCCAAATATGGTGCGAGCGATGGCAGTGTCGACCGGCCGGGACCGCGAAGCCGAACCGACTCGGTGACCTCGGCGACCATCTCATGACGGCGGGTCAGGCCGTCGAAGTCGCCGACGCCACGCGGTCCAGGTGTCGGGTCGATGATCAGCCGATCCCATGAGTAGCTCATGATGGCCGCGACGTCGAATCGGTGTCGCAACTTCGGCGCGAGCACCGACGTAGTGACGACGTCGCCACCTCCCCCGGCGGCGATGGCGATAGCTTTACTGGTCATGGGCTGCCTGATCGTACACTGGCCAGCGACATAGGACACCCGGAGGAACGTTGCCCGAGATCGAAGAGATACTGCCGAAGTATCTGCAAATCGCCGGCTATCTCCGGGATCAGATTGTGCGTGGCGACCTTGTTCCGGGCACCGAGGTTCCCTCGGTGCGCGAACTGGCCGCGCAATGGAATGTTGCCCGGCCGACGGCCAGCAAGGCTCTCGATGCACTACGGCAGCAAGGCCTTGTCGAGTCGCGCCGCGGAAGTGGCACATTCGTGCGTACGTCGCAGGCCGCGCCCCGAGCGCGGGAGCGATACGAACGCGCGGCGGCACAGGGCACGATGTATTCCGACTCGGAGTCGGTCCGGTTCCCGTTCGTCGGAATCGTTCGTGCACCCGCGCATGTGGCGGCCGGTCTGGGACTCACCCTTGGTTCCGACGTGATCCAGCGCCAGCGGGTGATCGAAAGCGGCGTCAACGGTCCGGTCGAGCTGTCGACCTCATGGTTCGCGTCATCGATGGCGGAAGTGGCTCCCCGCCTGTTGATCCCGGAGCGGCTACGAGGCGGAACGGTCCGCTATCTCTCGCAGGCGCTCGGTATCCGGTCGGCCTACGCCAGAGATCAGGTGTGCGCCCGTGCGGCAACAGAGGATGAGCGTCACATGCTGTCGATGCCCGAACATGCTGCGGCGCTTGTCTACTGGCTAACAGTCTACGACACGAACGACAGACCGATCCAGTTCGACGAAGCCGTCTACCCGCCGGAGCTTTGGGCGTTCAGGCAAGAGTATCCAGTAATTCTTTGAATTGAATACCCGTCAGGCGTAATTCTGACACGATTCCCCAACTGTCCTATGACACTTTGATATGTTCTGTCATAGTTCACTTGTGGCCGCGAGGCTCGCCCCGCCAGAGCTTGCAGGAAAGACACGTAGACGGATCTCAAGGACCGCCCATGAAGCCATCGAAAGCACTACCGAGTCGAATCCCGATCGCCCCGCCGTGCCGCCCGGCCTCCGCCGAACGAGTCGAACTGACTCGCCGCGTCGCACTCGCGCTGCCGACCTGGGCAGCCGCAGATACTTCCCGGCGTCGGGACGCCGTAGGGCTCGACGCCTGGAAAAACCAACGAACCGAAGGGGGCACATGATGGCACTCAGCGAGCCACAAGCAATCGTGCTCAGCGCGCTGTTCACCCTGGGTGCTCGACAGGCGCTCACGGCACACGATATTTGCGACAGAACCGGCCTCGACGCCGTTCCGGCGGGCGCGGCTATCGAACGTCTGATCTATACCGGACTCGCCCGCGGAACGAGCAACGAGCCCGCCGCGTACTCCATAACCCTCAACGGGCGAGCTGTCATCCGGTCGCCGACATACAGGAAATACCAGATACCCCCAGTGGCGAGCGAGGCATACAGATGACGGCGACCGAGGAGTTGCTCGCCAAGCTCGATTGCAGCAACACCGACTGGCCAGGGTCGAACATCCGCGCAGCACACCACGCCATGCAGGTGCACCTCGAGTGCGTCGTCGGCGAGTGCGCGGCCAAGACAACCGCGCACTCCACGTTGGTCGACAGCGGCAAACTCAAGCCGGACTCGGGGCGTACACGGTGAGCGCGGACTTCGACGATCACGCCCCCGCGGGGTTCGTCCATCACGAGGACGGATCATGGTCGATCGTCAACGAGTGCGGATGGCAGGAATCGATCGACCCGGCCGTTCTCCATCTTCTGGCACCGCCCGGGCTCGCTGAGATCGGCGGTCGAGTTGTGGACATCGGGGCAATCACTGTGCGAGACATCGAGATCGAAACCTCGGCAGACAATTTCCCGCGTGCTTGAAATAGGCGGCGAGACGTAAGGCGAACCCCACGACTCGAGCAGCTTCTCGTGCACGCCGAACACACGCATCCGCCGCCGGGAGAGATGGCATCGATATCGAGCATGTCCTAGTTGCGCTCATCACCGACGGCGACCGTTCCCGACGCGACCCTTCCCAAATGTGATGGGCTCGTTCACGCATCCCAGGCGGCGCTATCGCTCGCCCGATTGATCCAGGGCGAGGACGTAGAAGCGCGCCGTGTCGGGCACGCCGCGTTGACGGTGACTGAGCAGACCGCTTCCGACCGCGTCGCCAAGAAACTCACCGCCGTTTACAACTGCACCGGCGACTTCGTCAAAATCCCCGCGGTCGCCGAACTCAGGGAACGGATGCGGCCACTGGTCGCAGCCATGGCATAGAGGAGCAGACAGCATGGTGCGTATCGGTGTCACCGGACACATGAACATCACCGAGGCCACTGCGGTTCAGGTGTATGCGGCGGTGCGCGAATTGGTGACCTCCTACGGAGCCGACGAGCTGACAGGGGTGTCATGCCTCGCCCGCGGAGCCGACAGCGTGTTCGCGCGGGCAGTGCTCGACGTGGGAGGCCAACTCGAGGTGGTGTTGCCATCGCGGAACTACCGGGCCGTGAAGGTGAAGCCCGGCCACGCTGCGGAGTTCGACGATCTCATCGCCCGAGCGGCGAAGGTACGCGTGATGGACTTCGACGATGCCGGTCGCCAAGCCTACGAAGCCGCCAACGAAGCGGTCCTGGAAAGCATCGCTGAACTGGTGGCGGTGTGGGACGGTGAAACCGGCCAAGGAGGCGGCACGGGTTCGGTTGTGGAGCTGGCCCGCACCTGCGGAGTGCCTGTGACCATTATCTGGCCGACGGGCGCGCTGCGGGAGTAGCGCGTCCGGGGACTTGTCACACGCGATCACCACGAAATATTGAGATTGCCCGAGGGCTCGGCGGCCGTGGCTCGGTGTCCACAGTGACGCATCCGCTCAAAGGCGGTGCAGACTACGGCACCACATCTTCGCAGCGTCGGTGATCACTCGTCGGCAAGTCGCTCGGCGATCCAAGTCGACGCAATCTCACTGGGAGTCCGGTTTTCGCGGCGACCGAGACTCTTGAACTTCTCGTCCGCTTCCATCGGTAGCCGCAGGAATATCTTCCTGACGACGACAACGCCCTCGTCAGGCGGCGCGAAGTCGACGGGCTCGGCATCGGGGTCGAATCGCAGGTTCTCTGTGAATCGGAACGGCCAGTCAGGACCGTAGGCTGCGAACAGTTCGGCACGGAGTTGCTCGCCACGATCTGATTCCCCGTCAACCCAGGGGTCCATTGGTTGTTTCCTCCATCGGATCGACGTTTCTGTTTCAGGGTAGAACGAGGTCCCGTAGTCACGGTGAAGGTCGTCGCGACGGGCTGGGCAGGTCCGGCGTATCGGCAGTCCGTTGCCGTGGCGGCGGATGTGATCCGCGCGCAGGTTTTCGAGCGTTGCTTCGAGCGAAGCAGCCGGTCACGTTTTGGATGCCGCGTTCGTGGCTTGCGTCTCACGGCCTCTGATGGTCGCGGACACATGCACACCGTCGGAATCTCCTTGCTCCCAGCGGAGGTCACCGTTGTCGCGTTCGTTCTCGAAATCGGCGATCGCTTCGATCAGGGTCGATCCGGCGTCGGCGGCCAATGCTTCGACGCTGGTAGTGATTTCGACTCCGTCACAGCTGCGCAGCCGGATGGGTGTATAGGCCAGCAGTTCCAGGCACAACTCGGCAGACATCGGGTTCGGGTTCGGTTCCGACTCGGTTCCAGCCATCTCGGCAGCAATTTCGAAAGCGCGCAAAGGAAACTGCCAGACCGGCACCGCAGCGGGTTTCACGCCGAGTGCCGCTGTCCACTCCTTCAGATTGCGCAGGATAAGTCGACGCAGGTCCGGGTCGCTGGGTTCGGCCTGATTCTCCATGGTGGTCTCCTGAGTCTCGAACCTGCGACAGCGATGGCCACAGGATCTCGCCGACCGGAGACGCGAGCCCCATTCGCTCAGGTCCCCGGATGAACTGACAGCTGTCTTGATGGACGCCGCACTGCCGTTGCTTCCAGTCAGCATGGCGGCACTGTTGGGGCTAGATCTGTCGTACCTGCACATCGGCAACGAAGAGGAACGGCTGCGCCTCTGGCAGAACACTCACACCTGCCGTCGACAATTTCGCGCGTGTCGGTCGTTCGAGCGTTGAAGATGGTGACGGGACGCGACTATAGCGGCCCGAACGGATGACGCCACAGCCTCGCATCTCCCATATCCAGGACAGCGCATTCCGGTTCGCGTGTCACTATCTTTCACATGGTTTTTGTATCGCATGCGATACGATATGCTCCGATATGTGGTCCGCTCTCCGCCGCCAGCGGGGCCTCCACCGAGGCATGCCGTGCGATGATTCGGCCATGCCCGTACCAGAAGCCTCGCTGTCTCCGCAGCAAAGGAAGGTGCGCAAGATGAGGCGGGATGCGGTCGGCGCGGCGATTCGACGAGCCCGCGAAGCGGCCGAACTGAGCCAAGACGAACTGGCCGCCGCATCGGGCGTGTCCAGACCAGTCATCGCCCGTATCGAACTGGGCAACAGCAGCATACAAATCGATCGACTGTGGGACCTAGCCTCAGCGCTGAAAACAACACCCTCGGCCCTACTCGCCAACGCCGAACAGCACCTCGAATCCACCAGCCGAGCGCCCAAGCGCAACAATCACGCCTGAGCCAACCATCGAGTGGTGGACCGGCCCCGATGCGAGACAACGCCGATCACGTCCGGATCAACATCCAGCATGATCAGATGACCGTGCTCCAAGCCAGCTCTCTCTCAAATCCTGACTGGCAGCATTGGCCACGGTCATCACAGGACTGATGGGTTGAGGAGCAGCTGACTCTTAATCAACGGGTTCGGAGGCGAGCATGCCCACGTCGAGACTGTTAAACGGCAGGTTTCTGGTTTGGCCGACGGCGACTCGACGTTCAGTTCAGTTCGGCGGCTTGCGCCACCGTTTGATGGTGGTGGCGCCGACTCCGAGGCGTTGGGCGGCCGCGCGGCTGGACAGGTGGGCGGTGGCCTCCACTGCTTCGGTGATCGAGTCGAATCCGGCCGCGCGTAACTGTGTGAGCAGGGCTTCCCGGCGGGCCTGCTGCGCGGCGGGGAGTGTGCGCCGCGCTCCGTCACGGCGGGCCGCGCGGACTGCGGCGAGGTGGTCGGTGCGCGCGGGCTTCGGCGGATCGGCGTGCGAGTTCGGCGAGAGGCGGTGTCGCGTCCCTCATCGCTGTCAGCCGATCCGGATTCTCGGCGACCTCGGCGAGCTGGGCCGCAGCGAGGACCTCGCGGGTCTCGGCGCCCATGAGCACGGTCGTGGCGGGCAGGTGGTGCTCGGCCCGATATTGCGTGGCGCTGATCTGATGGGCGCGAAACAGGTGCGGCCCCAGCGATCGGAACCGACGACCGCAGATCAGGCAGGTGACCGGATGTCGGGAACGATCCCGTAGTTCTCGCTGGCAGCTCCGGGTGCCGTAGCTCTGGTGTCCCGGGCGTTCGCGGTCTGCAGCACTCCATCTTCGTCATCCCGGCATGCCTTCGGACGGGATCCGTTGTCGGCTTGTGGGTTTCCGGCCGAAGACGCGGCCGGATTTCGCCGCGGATGGGCTGCGCGGGTAGCGTCGCCCGCGCAGAGCTCGGTCGGAGGGGATGGAGGCATGGTGGTGTCGCTGGGGCGGTGGTGGCGCTGTGTCACCTGCTGGCGCGTGGCGACCTTGGTCTTGGTCGCATTACCACGGGTGGTATATGCGCACTTCCCGGAGCTGCCCGACAGTGACGCCGGGGCGGACCACAGCGAGGCCACGGTAGTCGTCTCAGAGACCGTCGTCGGGGTGGGCTACCTGCCGGCGCGGCCGCTGCTTGAGCAATTGCTCGTATTCGTCGCAGAGTCCGGCCTTGTGGTGCTGCTGCCCGCAGTCGTCTTCGCGCTGCCGCGCAGGCATGTCCGGCGCGGAACACGCTGGGCCGCAGGAATTCTGGCCGTTCTCGGCACGGTAGACGGATATCTCGGGATGAAGGCGCTCGAGCACAACGACACGGCGGGATGGGATTTGCTGCTCCCGTCGCCGTTCTACCTGCTGGCAGCGGGCGCGCTCGTGCTGAGCCAACGGCAGCACCGGCCCGAGGCGAGTGAGCCCGCGACGAGCTAGCGTGGCAACGACACAACCGGCAGCTGGGTGTTGCCACGTTTTGTGACAGCAGCTCGGCGCCTCACGAACATCCGGTATTCCCGCTGACAGCGCTGACCGGACCGGCCAACGAGAAGCCGGAGGCGGGGAAACTACAGCAGTGCGGATTCCGGCGGACCCAGTAGGTCCCATCGATTGCCCGAGATGTCGGTGAAGACGGCGACCTGACCGTACGTTTCGGTGCGAGGCTCGGTCTCGAACTTCATACCAGCTTCGACCATCCGTCGGTAGGCCGCGGCGAAGTCGGTGACTCGCAGGAAAAAGCCGACCCGACCAGCGGCTTGGTCGCCGATAGCGAGGCGTTGCTTTTCCCCGTCTGCTTGTGCGAGCAGGATTCCCGTCGCCGAGTTAGGTGGGCGAACGACAACCCACCGCTTGGGACGTCCATCGTTGGTCAGCGACGGTGAGTCTTCGATGAGGTCGAAACCGAGTGCCTCAACGAAGAATTCGATGGCCGAGTCGTACTCCTCAACGATAATCGCAATGAGCTCTAGATGCACCGAGGAAGCCTACGGCCTGGCCGCCCCGACTATCCGCACATGCCGCTGTGCGCGCACTACCGCGCGCACAGATCGGTTGGCCGACAGCGAGGTATCCCGGCATCCACCTGACGAGAAATATCTAAGTCCGGAGGACATTTTGGTGTCGAAAACCGGACATAGCGCAGGTCAGATCAGAATTATCAGCGCGATCCACACGGTCAGGCCCAGCGGGATCCACCACCAGCGGAACCGCCATGGGTTGGCTTCCTCCGGGGCGGCCAGGCCGTCGCGTTCCCACTGCCGCCGGAGCATGCGAGTGCGGTAGTCGATGTCGCTGGCGGTCCTGTTCCAGGCCGAGGCCGACGCCATAGCTTTGTACGGGCAGGTCGGCGTGGGGTGGCGTCCGACCAGGCAGGTGCAGGCGAATTCGTATCTCGGAATCACCAAAGTTCCCCCTCCCCTATCGATCCTGCCGCGCCGATTCGGTCGTCCTCGCGGTCAGGTGAGCGTAGCGGCCCAGCACGCGGCGGCTCCCGAGATCGCTCCCGCGTCGCCCCCACCGGATAGCGGACCCATCGGTCTATTATTCGAACACATGTGCGATTCATGGGTGCCGGAGTACTTCGTCGGCGGCCGCCGGGTCGAGCCCGGCAGGCTGTACCGGGTGCGCGACGGCGGGTGGGTCGAGCCGTCCCCACGGGCGTGTCCGAACGGGCACCTGCTCGGTCCGGGCCGGGGGCTGGCGGGCACGGTCGCGTGTCCGAAGGTCGGCGGGTTCATCGGAGGCACACGTGTCGGAACCGGGTGGCTGGTGTACTGCGTTCTGGCAGGGTTGATCTCGTGTACGAGAAGGGGGGTCGAGTGTCGGCGGAAGATGTCGTCCGATCGCGTTCTCGGTACCCGCTGCTGGCGGTGCCGGGTTTCGGGTGGTTCTGGTTCGCCGATGGTGTGTCGATCTTCGGGACCTATATCACCGCTCAAGCCCTGCGACTGCTCGCGCTGCTGACTCTGGGCGCGTCGAGTTTCGAGTTGGGTGTACTGCGCGCGGCTCAATGGTTGCCGTACCTATTGTTCGGTCTGGTCGCGGGGGTGTTGATCGACCGGTACCGACGCAAACCGGTCGTGGTCGCCGCGGATTTCATCCGGGCCGCGGTGCTGGCGCTGATCCCGCTCGCGGCGGCGGTGCAGGTGTTGACGATGCCGCTGCTGGTCGGCCTGGTGCTGGTTTTCGGTGCGGTGTCGCTGGCCTACGACGTCGCCCACCAGTCGTTACTGCCGAACCTGGTTCCCCCGCCGCTGCTCACCCGGGCCAACGCCCGCCTCGAACAATCAGCAGCGGTCGCCCAGGTCGGCGGTCAAGTCGGTGCGGGGCTGTTGATCAAGCTGCTCGGCGCACCCGCAGCTATTCTGATCGACGCGGTGTCCTACCTGATCTCCGGTGTCGTGATCACACGCCTGCGGGTCGCCGAACGAGCGATACCGGCGCAACCACCGCCCCGAGACATGGGTAGCGAACTACGAGAAGGACTGCGGTGGGTCTATCGACACCGGATGCTCGCCCCGCTGAGTTGGGCGACACACGCGTGGTTCCTGTGCACGTCGATGGTGGCGACGATCTACGTGGTGTTCGTCGTCTCGGACCTGGGATTCGATGCCGCGATATACGGGCTGACCCTGGCCGTCGGCGGAGTCGGCGCAGTCGTGGGTTCCTCGATCGCAGTCGGACTGGGAACCCGGCTGGGGATCGGGAAAGCGATCATCCTGGGCCGCTGGCTCGCGGTTGTCGGGTACGCGTCGATCCCGCTGGCACACAGCGGGGCAGGCGGTGCCCTCGTGTTGTGTGCCGGACAATTCGTGTTCTGGCTGTCGGTCGGAATCGACTCTCCACTGGAAATGGCATACGGCCAGTCGGTGACACCGGACCGGCTGATGGGCCGGATGCGCGCCACCATCAGGTCGATGAACCGTGCCGCGTTGGTCATCGGCGCACCACTGGGCGGTGCACTCGCTCTCTGGTGCGGCCAACGCCCAACACTCTGGATCGTCGTCGCCGGAATCGCCGCAGCAGCTCTGGGCTTGACCGGATCGCAGTTCCGCCACGCCCGACTCGAAGAATCATCGAGCAACCGATAACGCAACTTCGGAATATGTGACCACTACCGGCAGCGCAGTGCGGTCGTCGACGCCCCGCCCGAGGTGCGGAGCGCGGCCTCGGTCGGGTGGTCCCGGCCCAGGTATGGGAAGCGGATTCGGCTGCGGCCAATGAGGTCTAAACCTACCGACACCGCCGATCTGCCACCGCCCCACATCCCCCCATCCACACATCC
>NZ_JAFMPL010000068.1:0-41931 GCF_019038455.1 Nocardia noduli | reverse complement strand
CCCACCACCCCAACGGCAGGTCCACCTCCGAAGGTGTCAATCCCAACCCACCCGGAGCGGCGCGCCCCGAAAGTTACGAACCCAGCCGCGATTCCTCGATCGACAGAAGCGCGTTCCGCCGCCCGAGCGTGACACCGAATCCGTACGACAGTCTGACTCGTGGTATGCCGGTCGAGAACATCGGTCCGAGTCATCCGCTTTCTCCGAACAGAAACCTTCCTTTCGGCCGTACTCCCGTCAGAGGACCGCGTACGGCCGGCGCTCCGATTCCGTTGGCTCCGAATACTGCCTACCGTGTCACCGATCAGAGGGGACGTGATCGTGGCCTCTTCATCACCGATGAGAACGGCAACATCAGGGAAGTGATCACGAATTCCGGAACATCCCGCTCACGGGATCTCAATAGCGGCTCGAGGGAGGGCTTCAACCCGGATCTTCGACATCCGTTTGCTGGTGCGGAGTACACCGTCGATCAGAAGTTCGTCTATAGGACGGACTCCGAAGGTCGCGTGGTTCAGGCGGAGGGCCGACTGGAACACACTGGTTCGGACCGGCGCCGGCGTGGACCGGACCAGACTGGGATCGGACGGTATGGACAGCAAGAGTATGCCCGGATCAATGCAGAAACAGAGGCCGAGTTCAAACGGATCTTCGGCCGGGATCCGAGCCCAGAGGAGGTGGTGCTCTTCGCAGCTGTCGCCTTCAATGGCGGGCACCTGTTCGGTACAGAATTCGACGGCCCGGGCGAGGCTATCAACATGGTTCCGATGCTCGAATCCATCAATCAGGGGCAGACGGGTGCGACACCCACCGACAGTTGGCGAAGAATGGAGGAAGTCTGGGTAGAAATCCTTTCGCGACAACCGCCGCCGCAAGTGAATGTGCGGATCGATCTCACCTTCGATCCGAACGACCCCGAATCGAAGACGCCGAAATCTATCGAGGTAACGTATGTAGTCGATGGAACCACCCTACCTCCATTGCCGTTCGGCAACGTTCCACCACGTGCCTGAGCCCGGACGATGAAAGGGAGACAAACTCCTATATGCACACAGACAACCAGCCCGTTGCGCTTCGCCAGGAGAAACTCGTTCGTGCCCTCGGGCAAATGCTGGCAGACTTTATTCCAGAAGGTTGGGAGCGCATCCGCTTCGAAGCTCACGGGACGACAGCGGGATTCAGGTACAAGATTGGTTACGCTGTTGCGGACGGCGAAATGCAGCTGCATCAGCAGTCGCATCGTATTCCACCGGAGTTTCGTAGGATGCTCGCCGACCTCCGTGAATTGATGTACCGGCCCGATATCGGTACCTGGTTCGACATGGAACTATCGATCGAATCCGGTGGCGATTACATTGTGCGTTTCGAACGCGACCGTCCGCCTGAGAATCCGGATAACGTTCCAGAATTCTCCGACGACATCTATGCGCAGGACCTGAAAGTTTATCCCAGATCGGCTGGTAATATTCCAGAATGGTTGGCTCAGAAAGTCTATCGGGCGCAATCGGAAGGAATGGTTGAATGAATTCTGTCGATTCAGAGGATTATTCGACCGAGGAAGTCGTCGAGGAAATAAGGGAAGAATGCGTCGATGTGCTGTGGGATGATGCCCCGGATGGTTGGTCTTCTATCAGATACATCGCATACTCCACCATCACCAGCCATGCCTCCTCCGCAACGGTGACCTCGCAGGATGGGTCGGAATCACCGATTATCTGTGATCCATATCTACTTGCGGTCTTTCATCGGTTGCGGATAGAGATGTTCGAGCCGGGACGGGGCGCCTGGTTCGCGGCTGTTCTCGAACTCGAGTCCTCGAATGACAGTGTATTTTCGTTCGAATACGATTGCGAACTTCCCGCCGAAATGGCGCTCACTGCTGATGACTACGCTCGCGACTTCGACTATTTCCCACGCGATACCAACCGTATCCCTGAATGGCTGCGCTCGAAGCTCGCGGCTGCAGACAGGCCGTCGAATTGGTTCATCAGCCCGAAGGCCGACGGCACTCGTCGTGAACCCGCACCTGTCGACTTCGAAACCCGGGTGGTCGACAATCGAGACGATCGAACGCCTGGCGGAATCCAGGTTTACGATACCCTCACTTTCCGACTCGACGAACTGTATCCGCCCAAGGATCCCGGCGAAACCCGTAGGACCGCAAGTGAAGTCGAACCGAGCGGAATCGATCCCTTTCGTGACAACGCTGTTCTGGAACAGATCGGCCGAAACCTACAGCACGCTGTGCCCGATGGTTGGCAAAAGTTGAGCTGTATCTACCGTGAAGTCGGTCTGTGCCAACATGCTGTCATATGGTGGACAGCCGAAGATGGGACCAGCACGCGAATTCTCTACCCGCTCGAGGTCAGAGATCAGCAAGCCGCAATCCGTCTCGGTCGTTCCGATATGGCCGAATGGTCTCCGCAGGCACTGGATGATCTGTGGACTCGACTCCGAGCGGATATGTATCAGCCGGGACGGGGGACTTGGTTTACGGCAATTTATAGCCTGGACAACACCGGGTCGTTCGGTGTCGAATTCGATTACGACACCAAGCCTGAATTTATACCAAAAGTTTCAGCTGGCATGTATTCCTTCGATTTCGACAACTATCCACGGGACGACGCGCACACTCCAATGTGGCTCGCCGATGCCAGGCGATATGCGCAGACCACTCCCGGTCAACTCGTCTGAGTTCGTCGGTTGGCGGTAGGCCTCGATCCGACGACCGTTCGTCTCGTCAGGAGTCACCGGGCCGACCGCAAGACGTAGTCATGTATTTGGAGAGACTCGTGTAGGAATCGCACAGACCGCTGGAACTAGGATTATCGAGGCTAGGAGGCCGCCGTTGGGGTGCGGCCGGGGAGGGAATGAAATGTCCGATGTGACGTTGGCGAATCTGTTGGACGATGCGGCGTTTCTGTCGTTGGAGCATCAGTTGCATCTGGTGGATGTGACGGGGGATCGGGGCTGGCATGTCGATCTGAAAGGTCAGGGGCGGTTCACGTTCACCGGGGATGAGCCGATTGTGGCTGATCGGGTGCATCTGCTGGGGTCGGCGGCGCCGGGGCCTCGGTCGTGGTTGTGGGCGTGGGCGAATCCGGCCGGGTATCCGGAGGCGGTGACGGGGTTGGCGGCGTCGCTGCGGGATTTCGGCGCGCAGCACGGGATTCCGGAGTTGACGGAGCCGGAGGTGCCGTTCGCCGCGCTACCGGGTGGGGTGGATGATCCGGCGTCGGTGGTGGCCATTTTCATGGAGGCGGCGAAGGCGGTGTCGGGGTTGTGGACCTCGTACAACGGGCCGGTCGGCGGGGGGACGCGTGCGGCGTTCGTCATCGAGCATCCGTCGTTCCAGTTGCCGGCGCCGGTGGGGCCGCGGATCGCGACTGTCCTGCAACAGGGGGCGATGATGCCGACCCTGTCCGATCATCGTCGGGCGATCCACAGTTACGCGTCCAAGCGCGGGCTCGGGCTGCAATGGAATACGGAGTGGTCGCAGGTTGTGATCACCGCACCGGGAATCAGGGCTACGGTCGACTTCGACGGTTATGCGCGTATCGAGAAGATCAATATCGAGATGTGACGGCTCAGATTCTGCGGGTTCCGGACAGTCGTGCTCGGAACCCGTTGATCCACATGACGATTCCCGGCGATACCGGTGGGTGCCCGATATTTCGTACCGTGACGGCCGAAGTGGTGCGGGTCCGTCTACCCGACCACCCGCAAGATGTGCTTCACGCCGCTGACCGTATAGAGCAGGCATAGCGGAGTGGCCGTGAAGACACCCAACTCCTTGGTGAGGCTGCTGGACAACCGAACTCAGGACCGAAGCGACTGCCGCACCCGGGCGGCCTCACGGGTGAGATGGTCGCGCTCGGGCACCGTGGTGGCCGCGTGCGATGCTTCGGCGTACAGGTCGGCGGCCTGCTCGCGATCGCCCGCGCGTTCGAGGAGGTAGGCGCGGGCGGCGGTGTGGCGGGGCAGGTCCGGGTCCAGTTCGGACAGTGCGGCGAGTCCGGCCAGAGGGCCGTCGGCCTCACCGACCGCCACGGCGCGGTTCAGTCGCACGACCGGGCCGTCGGTGAAGACCAGCAATTCGTCGTACCATTCCACGATCTGTACCCAGTCGGTTTCGGCGGTGCTCGGGGCATCGGCGTGCAGGGCGGCTATCGCGGCCTGGGTCTGGTATTCGCCCAGCCGGTCGCGGGCCAACGCGGTTTGCAGAATCATCACACCTTCGGCGATGAGGGCGGTGTCCCAACGGAATCGGTCCTGTTTCGCGAGCGGCACCAGACGACCGCCGGGGCCGGTGCGTGACGCGCGGCGGGCATGGTGCAGCAGCATCAACGCGAGCAGGCCGGAGACCTCGGGGTCGTCGGTGGTGGCGGCGAGTTGGCGGGTGAGGCGGATGGCTTCGGCCGCGAGATCGATATCCCCGCCGTAGCCCTCGTTGAAGACGAGGTAGAGCACGCGCAGCACCGTCGCGAGGTCGCCGGGCCGGTCGAGCGGCAGGCCCGTGATCCGCCGCTTGGCCCGGCTGATCCGTTGCGCCATGGTCGCTTCCGGAACGAGATAGGCCGTGGCTATCTGCCGGGTCGTGAGGCCGCCGACGGCGCGCAAGGTCAATGCGACGGCCGACCCGGGGGACAGCGAGGGATGCGCGCACAGGAAATACAGCCACAGCGTGTCGTCGCGGGCGGGCACCGGACCGGCGGGCGGCTCGACCTCGACGGCGAGTTCCCTTCCGCGCCGCGATGTCTCGGCGCGGACGGAATCGACGAATTTGTGCCACGCGGCGGCGACGAGCCATCCCTTGGCATCGCGTGGTGGATCGTCCGGCCACGTTTCCAGCGCCCGGATCAGCGCTTCCTGCACCGCGTCCTCGGCCGGGGCGAAATCGGCTCCGCGACGGACGAGGATGCCGATCACCGCGGGCACGAGTTCGCGCAGCAGCGATTCGTTCACTCGGTGACCGTGGGCAATTCGGTGTAGAACGGTCGCAACTCCAGCCATTCCTGGACCGGCTTCCCTCCCGCGCCGGGAGCCGCGGACAGGTCACCCGCCAGTTCGAGCGCCCGTTCGTAGGTCTCGACGTCGATGACCATCCAACCCGCGATCAGGTCCTTGGTCTCCGCGAACGGGCCGTCGGTGACCGGAGGACGTCCTTCGCCGTCGGACCGGACGAACGTGCCCTGCGTTGACAGCGCCTGACTGTCGACGTACTCACCGGTCGCTTGCAGACGCGCGACGAAATCCTCCATGTATTGCACGTGGGTCGTCACCTCCTCCGGCGTCCAGCGATCCATCGGCACGTCGTTGACCGAAGGCGGCGCGCCCCGGTAGTGCTTGAGCAGCAGGTATTTGGCCATGGTGTTCTCCGTAAGTTGTCAGGCGGCCCGGAAGGGCCGGATTCGGTTCAGGCGTGCTGACGTTCGGCCCGCTGCCGGATCAGTTCCTCGACCGGGCTGGGCAGGGTGGTGTCGAAGTCGATGAGTTTGGCCCAGGTCGGGGTGATGACGATCCGGACCATGCCGTCGTAGAGCGAGTGGACTTCGGCCTCCCATTCGACGCGCTGCTCGGGGGTCATGACGTAGCTGCCGTTCATCTGGAGATATTCGGCCGGGATACCGTCGACCACGTCCAGTTCGGCGCGGCCGCGGATGAGCAGCATCTGGGGTGGGTGTACCTCGGTGTCGATCGTCAACGCGACCTGGGGATTGTGGCGCAGGGAGTGCAGCTTCGGGGCGTTCTTCGAGGTGCAGACCACGATGTGCGAGCCGTTCCAGGTGAAGCCGATCGGGATATTGCGGGGAGTGCCGTCCTTGGCGACGTAGGCCATGCGCAGCAGGTCGCGGGCCAGGAGTTCCCGGCTGATCGGGAGGTTCAGGACGGTGGTGATCTCGTTCGGTTGCATGGTCGCTCCTTGATTCGGTGTCGTCGAGCCCGTTCGTACCCCTGGGACGGAGCCGGTCGAGCGTTCTCGACATCCCCGGCGCACGAATTCCCGAATATTTTCTCGGGATCGATCAACGTGCCTGTCCGAGGGTCTCCCGTGCCCGGTCGGACCCGCCGCACCGCACTGTCGCCGCAAGACCGGTCACCACCTGCCGCGAGACCTCCCGCTGGAATCACTTCGACCGTGCCGGGCGCGCCGACTACTGAATGTGCGCGTACTGGCATCTAATCAGTGGCACCGATTCCCGTCTGCCGCGCAGTACGGCCCAGGTATGCGTGCGTACCCGGTCACTCCGACCGCGTCGTCGACCCATGGCAGACACCTACGACAGTGTGCCTCGACAAGTCAAGCAGTCGCCGATCGCCGTTGAAAGGAATACGACCCATGAGCCTGTACGCGGTTACCGATCCATCGACCGGTGAAGTGGTCGAGGAATATCCGACGGCGACGGCCGCGCAGATCGAGGACGCCATCACCGCCGCCGCGGCGGCTCACCGTGAATGGGGCCGTGCCACGACGGTTGCCGAGCGGGCGGCATCGATCCGTCGCGTCGCCCGGCTGCACACCGAGCGCAAGGACGAACTGGCACGCATCATCAATCGGGAGATGGGCAAACGGCTCGACCGTTCCGCCGCCGAAGTCGAGTTCAGCGCGGCGATCTACAACTACTACGCCGACAATGCCGAGAAGTTCCTCGCCGACGAGCCGATCACCCTGCTCGACGGCGACGGATCGGCGCTGATCCGGCGTTCCCCGGTCGGTGTCCTGCTCGGGATCATGCCCTGGAACTACCCGTACTACCAGGTCGCTCGCTTCGCCGGGCCGAACCTGACCCTCGGCAACACCATCCTGCTCAAACACGCGCCGCAGTGCCCCGAGTCGGCCGCCGCCTTGCAACAGATCTTTCTCGACGCGGGCTTCCCGCACGGCGCCTACGTCAATATCTACGCCACCAACGAACAGGTCGCCGAGATCATCGCCGACCCGCGCGTGCAGGGAGTTTCGCTCACCGGTTCCGAGCGGGCGGGCGCGGCCGTCGCCGAGATCGCGGGCCGAAACCTCAAGAAGGTCGTCCTCGAACTCGGTGGCTCCGACCCTTTCATCGTCCTGAGTTCCGACAACCTCGAAGCGACCGTCGACGCGGCGGTCGGCGGCCGGTTCGAGAACACCGGCCAAGCCTGCAACGCCGCCAAACGTTTCATCGTCGCCGACGACATCTACGACGAGTTCCTGGACAAATTCACCACGCGGGTGCTGCGCAAGTCGGCCGATCTGGGACCGCTGTCGTCCACCGCGGCCGCCGAGCGTCTGGAGAACCAGATCGAGCGAGCCGTGGCCGCGGGCGCCGATCTCGTCACCGAGGGGCGACGCGACGGCGCCTATTACCCGCCGGGTGTGCTCACCAACCTGCCCGCCGACTATCGCGAGGAATTGTTCGG
The DNA here is from genome assembly GCF_019038455.1 of Nocardia noduli. Taxonomy (NCBI): domain Bacteria; kingdom Bacillati; phylum Actinomycetota; class Actinomycetes; order Mycobacteriales; family Nocardiaceae; genus Nocardia; species Nocardia noduli. The sequence goes on along the minus strand of NZ_JAFMPL010000068.1, from coordinate 34,536 downwards.
CCCGGTCGCCGCGGTCTACCGGGTGACGGGGGAGGACGAGGCCGTCGAGCTGGCCAACGACACGCCGTTCGGCCTCGGCTCCTACGTGTACACCACCGACGAGGACCAGGCCCGCCGCGTCGCGGACAGGATCGAGGCGGGAATGGTGTTTGTCAACGCTGTCGGCGCCGAGGGGGTCGAACTGCCGTTCGGCGGCGTCAAGCGATCCGGCTTCGGCCGCGAACTCGGCCGCTACGGCATCGACGAGTTCGTCAACAAGAAACTGATTCGCATCGGCTGAGCGCCGGGATCCCTTCGCTGTGAGCGAACCCCCTCGGCAGGTGGAACAAACCGGCCGGGGGTGGGGTTGAGTAGGCATCGCTCAACTTTCAGAAGGGTCGAACACGTGACTACACCTCAGAACTTGCCGGTGCTGTTCCTGACCGATCCGATCGTGCTGCCGGGCATGGTCGTGCCCATCGAACTGGACGAATCCGCGCAGGCCGCCATCGACGCCGCGCAGGCCGCCAAGACCTCGGCGGTCTTGCTCGCGCCCCGGCTGACGGAGGGCTACGCCACCTACGGCGTCGTCGCCACCATCGAACAGGTCGGACGGATGCGCGGCGGCGCGCCCGCGGCCGTGTTGAAGGCCGAACGGCGCGCGAAGATCGGACACGGGGTTACCGGACCGGGTGCGGCGCTGTGGGTCGAGGCCGAACCGGTCGAGATTCCGCCCGCCGACGGGCGCACCACCGAACTCGCCGCCGAATACAAGAAACTCGTCGTCTCGGTCCTCCAGCGGCGCGAGGCCTGGCAGATCATCGACGCGGTGAATCAGCTGACCGATCCGTCGGCCGTCGCCGACACCGCGGGATACGCGCCGTACCTGACGGCCGATCAGAAGCGTGAACTGCTGGAAACCCCCGATGTGATCCAGCGCCTGACCACGTTGATCGAGTGGACGAAGGCCCATATCGCCGAGGCCGAGGTCACCGAGAAGATCAGCGACGACGTGCGCGAGGGGCTGGAGAAAAGCCAGCGTGAATTCCTGCTGCGCCAGCAACTCAACGCCATCCGCAAGGAACTCGGCGAGGACGAGCCGGACGGCGCCGACGACTACCGCACCCGCGTCGAACAGGCCGATCTGCCCGGTGAGATCCGGGAGGCGGCGCTGCGCGAGGTCGGCAGGCTGGAACGCGCCAGCGATCAGAGCCCGGAATCGGGCTGGATCCGCACCTGGCTGGATACCGTCCTGGAATTGCCGTGGGCGGTGAAGACCACCGACAACACCGATGTCGCGGCCGCTCGCGCGGTACTCGACGCCGATCACCACGGCCTCGAAGAGGTCAAGGACCGCATGGTCGAGTACCTGGCGGTGCGCGCGCGGCGTGCGCAGCGCGGGCTGGAGGTCGTCGGCGGGCGCGGTTCCGGCGCGGTGCTTGTCCTCGTCGGCCCGCCCGGCGTCGGTAAGACCTCGCTCGGTGAATCCGTGGCGCGGTCGCTCGGCCGCGAGTTCGTGCGTGTCGCTCTCGGTGGTGTGCGCGACGAGGCGGAGATCCGCGGACACCGGCGCACCTACGTCGGCGCGCTGCCGGGCCGGATCGTGCGCGCCATCAAGGAGGCGGGTTCGATGAATCCCGTCGTCCTGCTGGACGAGATCGACAAGGTCGGCTCCGATTTCCGCGGCGATCCCGCGGCGGCGCTGCTCGAGGTGCTCGACCCGGCGCAGAACCACACGTTCCGCGACCACTACCTCGACCTGGATCTCGACCTGTCCGATGTGCTGTTCATCGCGACCGCCAATGTCATGGACACCATTCCCGGCCCGCTGCTGGACCGGATGGAATTGATCACCGTCGACGGTTACACCGAGGACGACAAGGTGGCCATCGCCCGTGACTTCCTGGTGCCACGGCAGTTGGAACGCAACGCTCTGACCGCCGACGAGGTGTCGATCACCGAGGAGGCGCTGCGCGAGATCGCCGCGAACTACACCAGGGAAGCCGGTGTGCGGCAGATGGAACGGCTGATCGCGAAGGCATTGCGCAAGGCGGCGACACGGCTGTCCGGGGTCGAGGCCACGGTCTCCGCAGAAACCGGCGACGGCGACGAACTCGGCTACGATGCCGGACTCGGGTACGGAACCGAACAGATGTCCGGAACTGAACCCGGCGCCGGTGCAGTGATATCCGCGGTGATCGCAGACACCCTGACGATCGGTCTCGGAGATCTGAAGGAGTACCTGGGACGTCCGCGCTTCACCCCGGATTCGGTGGAACGCACGGCGGTGCCCGGTGTGGCGACCGGCCTCGCCGTCACCGGCGCGGGTGGCGATGTCCTCTACATCGAGGCCAATGCCGCCGAGGGTGAGCGCTCGCTGACCCTCACCGGTCAACTGGGTGACGTCATGAAGGAATCCGCGCAGATCGCGCTGACCTACGTGCGCTCGCACCTGGAGGAGATCGGCATCGAACCGTCGGTGCTCGACCGCAATATCCACATCCACTTCCCCGCGGGTGCGGTGCCCAAGGACGGACCGTCCGCCGGTGTCACCATGGTCACCGCCCTGGTGTCGCTGGCATTGGGCAGGCAGGTGCGCGGTGATGTCGGTATGACCGGTGAGGTCACGCTCAACGGTCGGGTGCTACCCATCGGTGGGGTGAAACAGAAACTGCTCGCCGCTCAGCGAGCGGGACTGAAGACCGTCTTCATCCCGGCCCGCAACGAACCGGATCTGGACGAGGTCCCGGCCGAAGTCCTTGCCGCCCTGGATGTTCGCCCCGTCGCCGACGTGGCCGACATCCTGGCCTACGCGATCGAACCGGTGGTGGAAGCGACCATCGATCGTCCGGCGTACGCGGCTTCCGCGTAATCGATGATAAAGGGCTGGTGACGAGAAACCCTCGTCACCAGCCCTTTTCGGTGTGGAAGCCCCGGATTGTGACACACGAGCGTGAGTGTCGCAACCAGTCTCGTCGAGCGCGACCGGCCAGGCCCGTGGTGTGGCATCGCGTCAGGTCGGCACGGTCACCGGCGCGACCGGTTCGGCCCGGCGGGTGGGACGAAATCTACCCGCGATACCGGCATCGCTCGACCCGGACAAGCTAACTATCGCAGTTCGAGGCACCTTTCGTCATATCTGGGCCGACTGCCACGAATTTCGATGGATGGGCGAGGTCAGTCAGGCGATTACGAGAATCCTTCGATCTGCAGATACCAGGCTGTCCGTTCGCCCCCTCCGACCTCCTTGACCACGTGCGACTTCGGGCTTACAAGTGAGTCCGGCCTGGCATGACCCTTTTTTACACCGTAGCGCGGTAATTTGTCCTCGTATGCGTATACCACCTTTCCTCCGCTGAGGAAGACTTGTGTCATGGAGTCGGAGTCTGTATTCAGCCCGATCAATTGGACTCCCTGCGTCCCAAGCTTCTCGTTGAGGCTATCGCTGGAAATGGGCGAGCGGACACTGAACATTCGATCCCATTCACCAATAGGGACACCAGAAGATGCGATAACATCGCTCAACTTGGCAGTTCCCTGTTCTTCCAAGAGGTGCGCGAAAGCCGCCGCCAGGGCGGGATTCTCATCCTGAACCGTAATCTTTTCACCGGTAGTCCAACCACCGCACCCCGATACCAAGCTGAACGCCGCAGCTAGGGCGGAAGCGAATAACAGACGAGCGCTCGTACGCCGCTTCTGATAGCGCATCATTCCTCCAAAATTCCAAACACAATTAACCAGTTGACGGCTTGTTGTTCGGAATAAGCGAACCTGGCAAGACGTTCGCATCGTCGACCATCTCAGAGTCCGCTGCCTCACCGAAACGAACCTCCTTGGGCCGAGCAAGGTTTCCATCCTTGTCGATCAGTACACCGTCGCCATTATTGAATGCATCGATGATTTTCTGACTCATGCTGCCGCCTGGATTCTCGGTTGCAATCCTCCGGCCGAGTTCATTGTTGTACAGATCCATCGCCTCGCGCGTACTCCGGTTGTCTTCTCGACCCTCATGCTTCGTGGTGTATTCCTTCGTCCACTCCTCGCCGAATTCCTCAGTCAACATGGCGTTCCAGTAAGCGTGGCGGAAGGCATCTGCATGATTATCCTGATAATTATTATCCGCGCTAGGAAAAAGTTGTTCAGCTCTAGAACTGGCTTCCTCTGATATCATGTAGACCCGGTACTGTTCCCACGCGCTCAGCTTGTTCAGCATCGCGGCCTCGCTGACAGTGACCTCCTTGACCTGGATGTCCTCACCAGGTTTCACTCTGTTGATCCACTTCATAAAATCGTCACTGGGCCAGGTAGTCATCCCCTGTTGGTCCTTGTTGACCTGGTAAGAATTGAGGATATTCTCAAGCTCAGCGTTCGGAGGAATGGGAACGTCGGCGAACACCTTTATGATCGCCTCACCCGCCGAAGCGGCAGCATCGCCCGCTGCCTGCAACGCCGACTTTATCGCAGCCTCGTGCTGGCGTTGGCCTTGGTCGAGCGCGGCTTTCGCTACCTCGAGCGACTTACCTTCTCCGCCTGCAAGCCAGGCTATAACCTCGGTGGCGTAGCTGACGGTTCCATCCTCGGCGACGGTGTACCTCTCATCCTCGGCGGCCTGAATCGCGTTGACCGCAGCTGATTTGGCAAATCCCAGGAGATGGACAATCGAGGATGTCGAGGTTGCGGCATGACCGAATGCTTCCACTACTTTCGAAAGCGAAGTCTTGGCTTCCTCGCTTTTGACGCGCATTGCGTCGCCAGCGGCACCACGCCAAAAGCCCGGAGAGTCGGCGAGTTGCAGATTGATGGTGCCGTACTCGGTGGTGACCGTTTCCTCGGCGCGAGTCCACTCGGCGGCTTGGTCGGTCAAAGCGCCGAAGGCCCATGTACGGACTTCAGTTTTCGTTGGTGGTAGTGCACTCATTAGAGCGGACCTGCTTCTGCCAGCAATGCACCCGTCCCATTCGCCTGCCCTGCTTGCTGGAGGTTGTACTCAATGATGCTTGCCGATGCGGCGTCATTGATCTCCTTGAGTTGTACGGCTACCCCTCGCACACTCAGTCTGGCGCGCACACCGGCCCTCATATAAGCTGCACCCAAGCCTGACCCGGGAAGCGCGGTCTCGATCGCGGCGATGAAGCTCTCTGTAGGCAGGGTATGAAGTGCGTTCTGCGACCCATTCAGGGCGGCAATCATACCTTCGAGCCCAGGCTGATCGACGTACAGCTCGGCCATCAAAATCCTCTCCCCTCAGAATCCCCAATACGTTAACATCGTATTGCTGCCCCGAGAAGAAGCGTAGGAGCAAGTGCATCCGAATTCCGGTGATATCGACCCGATTACAAGCCAGATGCATGCCGTTCGCCAGGCCTTGATGGTCGACCAGGCGACTGTTGGCCGATATGGCGTCGCGGTTGACGTATCCGCCGACGGAACTTTGCAAGCGGTTCGGATCGATGAGAGCGTCACCCCCCACGGCGTCGCACTCGGTAGTCTCATAACGAAACTCGCGCAGGAGGCGCTCGAGCAAGCGCGCGTAATCGTACGTGAGCGTATCGACAACCTCTGCGCCGACCCGCGGATCGCTGCAGCGGTGGAGTCAATCGAAATCGCTTCTGAGCGGCCATATCTCGTGCCGTCCGCCAAGCAGTCAGCTCCTATCCCGGACGATGATCTAACCGAGGAAGAGCTTATCGAGCTGAACCAGCGTCGGAACGCATCGTTCTTCCGCAACGCATAGGGAACTTCCTCCATTCTGTTTCATTCGGTCGCTGATGGTTCTCCTGTGAAGCCGTCGGCTGTTGTACCAGTCGGTCCATTCCATCGTGGTGAATTCGACGTCGGCCAGCGACTTCAGCGGCCCGGTCAGAGACGGGCTGTCACGGGCCATCCTTCGGTTTCGAACAGCACGATCGTGGACTCGGCCAGGGCGTTGCCACAGGCATCGCCGACACGGCCTATCGACGCTGCGATTCCCTCCAGGACAAGGGTTGCCGAGAACTTTATGGACGCATATCCCGTTCCACGGTGCGAGTGGTGCCCTGGGCGAGGGCGCACAGGATCGGTTCGGCGTCGTCGCTCTCGGCGAAGATCTCGCAGTTGACCACCGCCTGCCGACGGGTCGAACCGGTGACGACCGCCTCGGCCCGTAGGCGCGCGCCACGGGCCGGGCGCAGGTAGGTGATGGTGAAACCTACGGTCAGTACGTTCGGCCCGAGTACCGTGCCCGCCGCGAAGGTGAGCGTGTTGTCGGCCAGGTAGGACAGTGCGCCGCCGTGTACATAGCCGAACTGCTGGCCGATCTCGGCGCGGATCGGGACGATCAGAGTCGCGCGGCCATCACCGAATTCGGTGATCTCGGTGCCGACCAGGTTGGCGAAAGGTTGCGCGGCCAGCACCAGGCGCGCCGATTCGAGGTCGAGTGTCGCGGATGGGATGGTCATGGGAAGGCCTCTCCGGGTAGGGCTTTCATGTCATACGGGCTTCAGTTGCCGTGGGCCGCGAGGGTGCGCCATGCGGACTCGGCCAGTTCGTCGGCCACCGAGGTCGGTGCGGTGCGCATGTCACCGGCCAGCCAGTGCCGCGAGTACTCCTGCGCCGCGCCGAGCCACAGGGCGTACACCAGGTCGAACGGCAGATCGCGCACGACGCCGTACCCGGCGTGGGTGCGCCACCAGCGCCAGACGTCGGTCATGAACTGCCGGTTGCCGTCGCTCTCGCGGACGCCGGGCGGCCTGGCCGACAGCAGCACCGTGGCGCGGTACTGGTTCTCGCTGACCCACCGCAGGTGTTCGACGACCCCCGCGGTGACGCCGGCGCGGGCGTCGGCGCTGTCGCCGACCGCCGCCCAGAAATGCCGTTGGTAGTCGGTGAGCGCGTGCGCCCACACCTGACGGTAGAGATCGGCCTTGTCGGGGAAGTGGTGGTAGAGCGCGCCCACGCTGGCGCCCGCCGCATCCCGGATCTGGGTCAGCGTGGCGTCGAGCGCGCCCTGTTCCGCGAATTGACGCTCGGCCGCGAGCAGCAACCGATCTCGAATCTTCATATACCGAATTTAGTTCTGTTTCTCGGGGAGTGCAACGCCGCGAGCGGTTGTTCGACTCGCCATCGGTATCGCGGCCGGTAGCGGCCCGCTCGGTCCCTACGATGGTGGTGACGGTTTGCGCAGCACAGTTCGTGCTCACGGAGGTGCCACCGATGTCGCACGCAGATGGTTGATCGCCCGGATCTTCCCGGACCGGAGGCGGCCCGGCCGCACGCGCGGGAGGTGCGCCGGTGGCTGCTGCATGTCGATCTCGATCAGTTCCAGGCGGCCGTGGAGTTCCGCCGTCATCCGGAGTTGCGTGGGCTGCCGGTGATCGTCGGCGGTAACGGCGACCCGTCCGAGCCGCGCAAAGTCGTCACCTGCGCGTCCTATCCGGCGCGGGCCTTCGGGGTGCGCGCGGGCATGGCCTTGCGCTCGGCGCAGCGCAAATGCCCGGAAGGGGTCTTCCTACCGCTGGACATGCCCACCTACGAAGAAGCCTCCGACGAGGTCATGGCGGTGCTACGCACTTTCCCCGGCCGGGTCGAGGTGTGGGGCTGGGACGAGGCGTTCCTGGCGGCGGACACCGACGATCCCGAACATCTCGCGACCGAGATCCGCAGCGCGATAGCGCGATTGGATCTGACCTGTGCGATCGGGATCGGCGACAACAAACTGACCGCGAAACTCGCCACGGGTTTCGCCAAATCCTCGGGGAAGTCGTCGGCCGAACCCGCCGACGCGGCGGCCGCGACGGCCGGAATGTTCCGGCTGACGGCGGCGAATTGGACCGAGGTGATGGCACACCGGCCGACCGACGCGCTGTGGGGCGTCGGCGGCCGCATCGCCGCGAGGCTGGCCGGGCTCGGCATCGAGACGGTCAGCGATCTGATGGCCGCCGACCGGCATCGGCTGGCCGCGGAATTCGGTCCGAATACCGGCCCCTACCTGTGGGTTCTCGGGCACGGCAAAGGCGATACCGAGGTGACCACCGAGCCGAGGGTTCCGGTGGGCCGCAGCAAGTCCGAGACCTTCGCGCACGATCTCACCGAACGCGCCGATATCGACGCCCAGGTGGCGCGGCTGGCGCGCGAGGTCGCAGAGGAGATGGCCGAGGCGGGCCGGATCAGCACCCGGGTTTCGGTCACCGTCCGCAGCAATACCTTCTTCACCCGCAGCAAACAGCGGAAACTGCCCGAGCCGACCACCGATGTCGCGGTGATCGTCGAGACGGCCCTGCGCGTCGTCGACCGCTTCGAACTGGATCGTCCGGTGCGCCTGCTCGGCGTCCGGTTGGAACTGCTCCCCGAACAACCCAGGTCGCCGCACGGATTTCCCACCGCCGACGGCGACGCTCGTATGCTCGACCGCATGGAGTTCTGGGCGATGGTTGCGAACGAATCGGACAGCGGGATCGTCTTGACCAAGCAGCGGGTTTCCGAGGATTTCCTCGGCCCCGGCGATGTGACGATCAAGGTGCACTACTCGAGCGCCAACTACAAGGACGCACTGGCCATCACCGCGGGTGGCGGCGTGGTGCGCAATTACCCGATCGTGCCCGGTATCGATATCACCGGTGAGGTCGTGAGTTCCGACGTCGACGATTTCGCCCAGGGCGATCTCGTCGTCGCGCACGGCTACGACATCGGCGTCGCGCGCAACGGCGGTTTCGCCGAATACGCGCGGGTGCCCGCCGACTGGGTGGTGAAACTCGACGGCGTGAGCACCAAGGACGCGGCGGCGATCGGCACCGCGGGTTTCACGGCCGCCCTCAGCGTGCAGGCCCTGCTCGATCGGCGGCTGACCCCCGAGACCGGGGCGATCCTGGTCACGGGCGCGACCGGCGGCGTCGGCAGCGTCGCCATCGACATCCTGTCCGGTCTCGGCTTCGAGGTGATCGCCTCGACCGGCAAAACCGACGCGGCCGACAAACTGGCCGATATCGGCGCCAACGAGGTCATCGGTCGGTTGCCGGAGGATCCCGACGCGAAACCGCGCCCGCTGTCCAAGACGCGATGGGCCGGTGCGGTGGACAGTGTCGGCGGCGCGTCGCTGGCCTACATCCTCAGTTCCATCGGCTACGGCGGCACCGTCGCGGCGAGCGGCCTGACCGGCGGCCACGTACTTCCGACCACCGTGATGCCGTTCATCCTGCGCGGTGTCGCCCTCATCGGCATCGATTCCGTCGCGCTGCCGATCGAGCCCCGCCGCGAACTGTGGACACGTCTCGGGCAGGACATGCGGCCGCGCCACCTCTCGGATATCGAGAATGTCGCACCGATCACCGAGGCGGAAAAAGTGCTGCATTCCATCAAGAACGGGACGCATTCCGGCCGAACGATCTTCGGCGTCGCGGGCGAATTCTGATCGCAGGGAAGCGATGGTCGTGATCGGCTTCGCCATGATCGCCCTGATCGGCGCGACCCTGGGGCACAGGGCCCGCGCCGGACGCAAGGCGGGGCGCTACACCTCGCGACCGGGAAACTCCGGCGACGCGAGTTCGTCGTCGGCGTTTCCCGGCTGGTTCCGGCTCGAACGCGCTCAGGCCGCGGTCGGCACCGGGTCGTCCGCGAACTGGGTGCGGTACAGCTCGGCGTAGCGGCCGTCGGCGGCGAGCAGTTGGGTGTGGGTACCGCGTTCCACCACGCGGCCCTCCTCCAGCACGAGGATCTGGTCGGCGGCGCGGATGGTGGACAGTCGGTGCGCGATCACCAGCGCGGTGCGACCGACCAGCGCTTCCGAAAGGGCCTCCTGCACGGCGGCTTCCGACGTCGAATCCAGTGACGCGGTCGCCTCGTCCAGGATGACGACTCTCGGCTGTTTGAGCAGCAATCGGGCGATGGTCAGCCGTTGTCGTTCCCCGCCCGACAGTCGGTAGCCGCGTTCGCCGACGACGGTGTCCAATCCGTCCTGCAACGAATCGACCAGCTCACGCAGCCGCGCCCGTTCCAGCGCGTCCCACAATTCGGTCTCGCTCGCCTCCGGCCGCGCCAGCAGCAGATTGGCCCGGATGGTGTCGTGGAACAGATGACCGTCCTGGGTCACCAGGCCGACGGTGGCGCGCAACGAGGCGGTGTCGAGCTGACGCACATCGGCGCCGTTGAGTCGGACTGCCCCGGAATCGACGTCGTACAGTCGGGAAACCAATTGCGCCACTGTCGATTTGCCCGCCCCGGACGAACCGACCAGCGCGATCAGCTGACCCGGCTCGGCCCGCAGCGAGACGCGGTGCAGGACTTCCACCTCGCCGCGCGTGTCCAGGGTCGAGACATCCTCGAGCGAGGCCAGCGACACCTTGTCGGCGGACGGGTAGCCGAAACTGACCTCGTCGAGTTCGACCGTCACCGGGCCTTCCGGCACGGCGACCGCGTCGGGGGCGTCCTCGATCAGCGGTTTCAGGTCGAGCACCTCGAAGACGCGCTCGAAACTCACCAGCGCGGACATGATCTCCATCCGGGCGCTGGCCAGTGCGGTCAGCGGGGCATACAGCCTGGTCAGCAGTAGCGACAGCGCGACAACCGCACCCGCGTCCAACTGTCCGCGCAGCGCGTACCAGCCGCCGAGGCCGTACACCAATGCCACGGCCAGCGCCGAGACCAGGGTCAACGAGGTGACGAAAACCGTCTGCAACATCGCGGTGCGCACCCCGATATCGCGCACCCGGCGCGCCCGCACCGCGAATTCGTCCGATTCCTGCGCGGGCCTGCCGAACAGTTTGACCAGCGTGGCACCCGGCGCGGAGAACCGTTCGGTCATCTGGGTGCTCATCGACGCGTTCAATCCGGCGGCTTCGCGCTGGATCGAGGCGAGCCGATGCCCCATCCGCCGTGCCGGGAGAACGAACACCGGAAGCAGCAGCAGCGCCAGCAGGGTTATCTGCCAGGAGATGCCGATCATCACCGCGAGCGTGAGCACCAGCGTGACCAGGTTCGCGACCACTCCCGACAGGGTGTCGCTGAAGGCTCGCTGCGCCCCGATCACGTCGTTGTTCAATCTGCTCACCAGCGCGCCGGTGCGGGTCCTGGTGAAGAAGGCGACCGGCATCTTCTGCACGTGATCGAAGACCGCGGTCCGCAGATCGAGGATGAGTCCCTCGCCGATCCGTGAGGACAGCCACCGGATGACCAGCCCGAGCACTGCGTCGACCACGGCCAGCGCGCCGATGAGAGCGGCGAGCAGCACGACCACGCGCGGTGCGACGCCGCCGATAATATTGTTCACGATCCGGCCCGCCAGCAGGGGAGTCGCGACGGCCAGCAGTGCCGAGAGCACGCTGAACAGTAGGAACACCCCGATCCTGCGCCGGTGCGGCCGGGCGAATCGCAGGATGCGCTCGGCGGTGACCCGACGGAAGGGCCGCTCGTCCTGCGGTGCGTTCGCCTGCCGGTACATCTGGCTCCACGCCACTGACTCGATACTCACGTCCCGGTCCTCTCGCTTCCCGCCCATTCAACGCTCGGCCTCCGACATTAAGACCTCAACATAGGTTCAGAGCAAGCCGATTTCCCCGGTCGGAGCGGATTTCCGCCGACGGCGAAATCCACGCGGGCTGAACAGCGCGTTTAGGCTGGCAGGGTGATCGACGACGGGATGGTGCTGGCATTGCGCGGTCGTGTCGACGGCGAGGTGGATCTGTCCGCGCGCCGTCGCGCCGAATACTCGACCGACGCGTCGAACTATCGCGTGCTGCCCACGGCCGTCGTCTTCCCGCGCGCCGACGACGATGTCGCGGCCACCCTCGAATTCGCCCGCGACAACGGGCTCACCGTCACCGCGCGTGGCGGCGGAACCTCGGTGGCGGGCAATGCGATCGGCCCCGGGCTCGTCCTGGATTTCAGCAGATATATGCGCCGCATCCTCGAGGTCGATCCCCAGCGGCGGCTGGCGCGGGTCCAGCCGGGGGTGGTGCTGTCGGATCTGCAACGGCTGGCCCGCCCGCACGGTCTGCGATTCGGTCCCGATCCCTCCACCCAGAACCGCTGCACACTCGGCGGCATGATCGGCAACAACGCCTGCGGGCCGCACGCCGTCGCCTGGGGACGCACCTCCGACAATGTCGCCGAACTGCGGATACTCGACGGCACCGGCGCGGCGCGAACCCTCGGGTGCGATCCGTCGGCGGTTCCCGGTCTCCCGGAGTTCACCCGTGCCAACCTGGCGGTCCTCCGCACCGATCTCGGTCGTTTCGATCGGCAGGCGTCGGGCTACGGACTGGAACATCTACTGCCCGAACGCGGTTCGGCGGTCGCGAAATCCTTCGTCGGGACCGAGGGCACCTGCGGACTGCTGCTGGAGGCGACCGTCGAACTGGCGCCGGTACCCGCCGCCACGGTGCTGACGGTGCTCGGCTATCCCGGAATCGCCGCTGCCGCCGACGATGTCGCGGCGGTGATGGCCTGCGCCCCGATCGCGGTCGAAGGGATCGACGCGCGACTCGTCGACGTGGTGCGCGCCCGCCACGGCAGCGTGCCCGAACTTCCGCGCGGCGGCGGTTGGCTTTTCGTCGAGACGGCGGGTGATTCCGAGGCGCAGGCATTGGCGGCGGCACGCGCGCTGGTCCGCGCGGTCGACGCGCTGGACTCGCGCATCGTCACCGATCCCGTGGAGGCGGCGGCACTCTGGCGGATCCGGGCAGATGGCGCTGGGCTGGCCGGGCGCACACCCGACGGGCGTCCGGCTTGGCCGGGGTGGGAGGACGCGGCGGTACCCCCCGAACGGCTCGGTGACTACCTGCGGGATTTCGCCGACCTCACCGCGGCGCACGACGTCGACGGGTTGCTGTACGGCCATATCGGTGACGGCTGCATCCACGTCCGTCTCGACCTGCCGATCGTCGGCGCGCCGCAACGGTTCCGCGCCTTCCTCTTCGACGCGGCCGAACTGGTCGTACGCTACGGCGGCTCGCTATCGGGCGAACACGGTGACGGGCGGGCGCGTTCGGAACTACTCGAGGTCATGTACTCCCGCGAGGTGCTCGACGTATTCGCCGGTTACAAGGCACTTTTCGATCCCGGGAATCTGTTGAACCCGGGTGTCCTCGTCGATCCACGCCCGGTCGACGCCGACCTGCGTGCGGCGGGACTCCCGCGAATCCCGCTCGCGGGCTTCGCCTTCCCCGAGGACGACGGCGATTTCGGCACGGCCGTGCACCGCTGCGTCGGCGTCGGGAAATGCCGGGCCGAGGGCGGATTCATGTGCCCGTCGTATCAGGCGACCGCCGACGAGAAGGACAGCACCAGGGGCCGGGCGCGGGTGCTCCAGGAGGTGGCGCGCGGCGCGCTCGACTGGACGTCGGAGGCGGTCGCCGAATCGCTGGATCTGTGCCTGGCCTGCAAGGCGTGCGGGACCGACTGTCCGGCGGGCGTCGATGTCGCGACGTATAAATCGGAAGCGCTGTACCGCCGCTACCGGCGACGTCCTCGGCCCGTCGACCACTACACGCTGGGGTGGTTGCCCCGGTGGTTGCGAGTCGCGACCCGGGTACCCCGCCTGGCGAACGCGCTCGCGCGATCCGACCGCCTGCGTCGCACCGGTTTGCGGGCAGCGGGGATGGACCCGCGACGGGCGGTCCCGGTTCTCGCCGAACGCAGCTTCCGCCGGATATGGCGGGCGCGGCGACCGGCCGAGCGCGCGACCGGCCCCGAGGTCATGCTCTGGATCGATACCTTCACCGATGCCTTCGATCCGCAGATCGCGCTGGCCGCCGTGCGGCTGGTGGAATCGCTCGGCTACCGGGTCGTGGTGCCGCGCGCGCGGGTGTGCTGCGGACTGACCTGGATCAGCACCGGGCAGTTGGACGGTGCGCGCGCTCGGCTGCGCGCGACCCTCGACGCCGTCGACGAGCATGTCCGCGCGGGAGGACTCGTGGTCGGGCTGGAACCCTCGTGCACGGCGGTGCTACGCGCGGATCTGCCGCAACTGCTGCCCGAGGATCCGCGCGCGCGGGCGACGGCGGCCGCCGTGCGCACCATGGCCGAATTCCTCGGTGACCATCCCGACTGGCGACCGCCGGTGCGTTCGGACCGGTCGGTCGTGGTGCAACCGCATTGCCATCAGCATGCCGTGTTGGGCTTCGAAGCCGATCGCCGAATATTAGCCGCAATGCAGGTAGAGGTGCTCGAGATCACCGGATGCTGTGGTCTTGCCGGAAATTTCGGTATGCAGTCCGGCCATTACGACATCTCTGTCGCGGTGGCCGAGAATGGTCTGCTGCCCGCTGTGCGAAGTGCGGGATCGGAATCGATACTCCTCGCGGACGGATTCTCCTGCCGCACCCAGGCGGCGCAACTCACCGCCCGCGAAAGCCGTCACATGGTCGAGTTCCTCACGGAAGAAGCATGATTCGGCTTCGGGTGGCGGATTCCAGTACTGCCGCGCTGAAATGCTTGCGCGTGCGGGTATCGCCTCAGCTGCCGGACGGGAACATGCCGGGCGGAATCTGGTAACCCGAGCTACCGGCGAATACGCCGCCCCAGGCGTTGAGAAGCGCATTGAGAAGATTTGTGATCATATCGCCCTTCCATCGCGGCTATTGCTGCATGTTCGCTGATTCTAAGGAATCGTCGAAAGAATTATCGCGTGATGAAATTGGCGTGTTACAGACGGCGCAGATCAGCGATTATGTCGAATACCTATCGCGACATATCCGGTGAATCCGGCGGGAACGATGCCGACGCTCGCGACGCCCCGACGCGGTGGGTGATCTGGTGACCCGATGTCCTCGGGAGAACGCCGGGTCGACGCCGATCGCGGTGACGAGGCGAGCACAATGGTGCGGTGCGCGAATCGACGGCAATCCCGGACACGAGCCACCCCGGCCCGTCCCGGACGGTGATCGCGGACCGGCCGATCGATCTCGATCCGACGCTCGCCCCGCTGCGTCGAGGCACCGGCGACCCTTGCCACCGCGTGACCGCCGACGGCGCGCACTGGCACGCGTCGCGCATGCCGTCCGGCCCCGTGACCTACCGATTGGTCCAAGCCGGTCCGTGCGGGGTGGACGCCCGGGCCTGGGGTCCGGGCGCCGTCGAATTTCTCGACGGGCTCGAGCACATGCTCTGCCTGGACGAAGATGTCTCCGAATTCGCCCCCGAACACCCGAAACTCGCCGACGCGCACCGCCGCTTCCCCGGTCTGCGCATGCTGCGGACGGGCCTGGTCTTCGAAGCCCTGGTACCCGCGGTACTCGAACAGAAGGTGCATACGATCTCGGCGCGCGCCTCGTGGCGGACCCTCGTGCGGAAATTCGGCACCCCCGCGCCCGGTCCCGCCCCGGCCGGCCTACTGCTCCCTCCCGACGCGCAGACCTGGCGTCGGATTCCGTCGTGGACATTCCACAAGGCCAATGTCGGTCCGGAACGGGCCCGGACCATCGTCGCCGCCGCCCGCGTCGCGGATTCGCTCGAACGCACCGCCGTCCGGAGTCCGGCCGAGGCCGCGCGCATGCTGCGGACCCTCCCCGGTATCGGGGTCTGGACGGCGGCCGAGACGGCCCAGCGCGCCTACGGTGACGCGGACGCTCTCTCGGTCGGTGACTACCACCTGGCTGCCATCGTCGGATGGACGTTGATCGGGCGTCCCATCGACGACGCCGCGATGATCGAATACCTCGAACCCCTTCGCCCCCACCGCTACCGCGCCATTCGGCTGCTGGAGATCAGCGGCTACGCGCACAAACCCAAATTCGGCCCCCGCACCCCACTGACCGATCACACCTGGCATTGACCTGCGCCGACTCGATCCGTCCTGCGCGTAGGGGCCGCGGTGGTGCGGCCCCGCGCAGCCTGTTCAGAGCGGAAGCGCCCTTTCGTCGAGGACGCATTTGCCGGATTCGACCAGAGTGGTGCGGGCGCGACGTCGGACCATGCAGCGGTCGACCGTGCAATCCAGGTGCAATTGCATTGCCGCGTGGGCCTGTTCATCGGTCATCACGCCGGGATCGCGTCCGCAGGTGAGGAACGAGGTGACGGGCATATTGAAGTTCGGCAGTTGCATCACGCCACCTCCGCCGGGATGTAGGTCGAATGCGATGTCGGGTAGGTACCGCGCGGGTGCGGCAGTTCGTCCCACGGCGCCTGGTGAATGGCCATGCCCACGGCTTCCAACGCGGTGAGGCCGACCTGATCGGCCAGCTCGCCGACCGAGTCGAGTAGGTCCGGCACAACCTCGGCAACCTTCAGGGCGGACACGGCCTGCGCGCACGTCAGTGTGCGCCCGGGTAGGTAGGAGACCACCCAGCGCTCGTGCCCGACGCTGCGAGCGCGGTGCGGGGTCGAATCGCTGGTCATCAACGACGACGCAATGACATGTACAGCCATGACTCCTCGTTCCTGCGTGTGAGTCCCGCGGCGCTCGTGACGCGCCCGGAGACGTCGACCCCGCGTGATCGAGCGGATCGCGCGGGGCCTCCGTCATCGAATTCGGTGCGTGCCCGGAGGTTTCACAGGGGGGAGGGGACCGTCTGATCGGCTCCGGGCACACATCCAGCACACCACCGTGAGCCCGCTCGGATCGGGTGTCTGCCGATATCCGAAAATTTTCGAGCGAAACCCCAGCACGAAAACCGGTGGGGAGGGCAGGATTCTCCATGGTGGATGAAGTTGCTCTCGGCCGAAGTTGCTGACGCGGATACCGCCGCCGCGGAGGCGGCCGACCAGCCGGGCCGTGACTTTCGAGAGTCCGATCGTCCTCGAGAATGCCGTAACTCTCGAGAGCCCGATCATCCTCGAGAATGCTGTAACTCTCGAGAGCCCGATCATCCTCGAGAATTTGTTGCCCAAGCGAAGTGACGACGAAACCGAGCTCGTGGGACCGTGGTGCCGTCGTTTCGCGCGAGTCCGAGCACAGAACGGAGCGTGCTGTGTCAGCGAGTTCGGCAGAAACCTCGGCACATTCGGAACGAGTCACCGGAGGCGGGCATCGCTCGCATACCGGCGCCGACAACGCCGCCTCCACCCTACCGCGCCGCCAGCTGGGCAGATACCTACGCGATTGGCGCACCCAGGCCGGACTGACCATCGCCGAGGCGTCGCGCCTGATGGAATGGGGCGCGAGCACGTTGCAGCGGCTGGAAAAAGGCCAGGCCGACCGTATTCGGACCATCGATATCCAGGAGCTGTGCCGGATCTACGGGATGCCCGACGAACTCGTCGACGGTCTCAAGGGACTGGCCCAGCAAGCGGCGGTGAAGAGCTGGTGGCACGCGTACGGCGACCTGATCCCCGAAAACTTCGACGTATACGTGGGTCTGGAAGCTTCCGCGCAGAAATTGACGTCCTATCAGTCCGAATTGGTGCTCGGTTTACTACAGACCGCTGAGTATGCTCGGGCCCTGAATCATCTTGGCTACCCGGATGATACGGAAGACGAGATCGAACGCAGGGTCGCGCTGCGCATGCAGCGCCAAGCGCTCATCACCCGCAGGGTCGCGCCGGCCACGGTCGACGTGGTCCTGCACGAGTCGGTGCTGCACCGGGTGGTCGGTGGCGCGAAAGTGATGGCGGCGCAGCTACGACACCTTGCTGATTTCAGCACACGGGACAATGTCGGCCTGCGTATCCTGCCGTTCGCGGCCGGTGTCCCGCTCGGAGTCTCCACCGGACCGTTCACGGTTCTGGAATTCGGAACCGACAGCAAGGGACACCCGGTGGAGCCGCCTGTGGTGTACGCGGAGGGTTTCACCGGGGATCTCTATCTCGAAAGACACGCCGATGTGCGGCGGTACGACCGGGCACACGAGTGTCTTCAGCGTCATGCGCTCGATATTCAACCCAGTAGACACCTGCTACGGCAGGTCGCGAAGGAGTATGTGGCATGAGTTTCGATCTGGTCGGCGCGCGGTGGTTCAAGAGCACCCGCAGCGGTGCGGGCAAGGATTGCGTCGAGGTGGCTTTCCTCGACGCGGACCATGTCGGCGTGCGCGACAGCAAGAATCCGGGCGGCGGGGCCCTGGTCTTCACCCCGCGCGAATGGGACGCGTTCACCGCCCGGGTGACCGGTGGCGTCTTCGATCGTTCGTGAATCCGGTCTCCCCGGTACGGAAGGAATTGGGCAGATGAGCATCAACGGCCGCACGAACGTCGATCTCGACGGCGCCACCTGGCTGAAAGCGGGTGACAGTCCCGGTCGCGACAGCGTGGAGGTGGCGTTGCTAGCCGACGGACACGTCGGGCTGCGCAACGGCAAGGACCCCGACGGTCACGTGCTGGTGTTCACCCCCGGTGAGTGGGCCGCCTTCACGGCCGGAGTGCAGGACGGCGAGTTCGACCGCCCCTGATTCGACGGAACCCGGGCGGCGTAGGGAGTCGCCGTCCGGGGGACGAAAGATCACGAAACAGCGCAGATTCGACAACGAACGGGCGTTTATCGCGGCCGTGGTCGGGTAGCCCAATCATGTGGACCGAGGGTTAAAGAATGCCCCGCCCCGGTACAAGAAACTTCGGCCTGGCGATTGGGTGGAATGGCTGATCGTCGCGCTGCTGTTCGCGGTGTCATCGATCGGCGTCTACGTGCTCACCAGCTCGTTGTTGCCGGCGTTGTTCGTCGGGGTGCTGGTGTGGGTGGTCGCCATCGGTGTAGTGGCGATGTTGTGAATGGGTGCGCCGACCGGCCGGGCTGTGAAACCCGGCCGGTTGTCGTACATCTCAGCGGCGGAAGAGTTTGTTGCCGAGCCAGACCAGGGGGTCGTACTTCTGGTCGGCGACGCGCTCCTTGAGTGGGATCAACGCGTTATCGGTGATCGCGATATGTTCCGGGCATACCTCGGTGCAGCATTTGGTGATATTGCAGAAACCGAGCCCCTGCTCGTCCTGGGCCAGATCGCGACGGTCGGCGACATCGAGGGGATGCATTTCCAGTTCCGCGATGCGCATGAGGAAACGCGGCCCGGCGAAGGCTTCCTTGTTCTCGTCGTGATCGCGCACCACGTGACAGGTGTTCTGGCACAGGAAGCATTCGATGCATTTGCGGAATTCCTGCGAGCGCTCCACATCGACCTGTTTCATCCGGTAGTCGCCCGGTTTCAGATCGTCGGGGGGTGTGAAAGACGGTATCTCCCTGGCCTTCTGGTAGTTGAAGGAGACATCGGTCACGAGATCCCTGATCACCGGGAAGGTGCGCATCGGCGTCACGGTGACCAGTTCGTCCGGCTGGAAGGTCGACATCCGCGTCATGCACAGCAGCCGCGGTCGCCCGTTCACCTCCGCCGAACAGGAACCGCATTTGCCCGCCTTACAGTTCCATCGCACGGCGAGATCCGGTGTCTGGGTGGCCTGTAGCCGGTGGATGATGTCGAGGACCACTTCGCCCTCGTTCACCTCGACGGTGAAATCCTGTAGTTCGCCACCATCTTCGTCACCGCGCCACACGCGGAATTTGGCGTCGTAACCCATCGTTACGCCTCACCTTCCGTGGCAGAGACCGAACCGGACGGGTGTGTCGCGAGTTCGGCGGGGTTGTAGTACTTCTCCAGTTCGGACAGATCGAACAGCGCGAGCAGATCCTCGCGCATCGGAGTCTGATCCTCCGGGGTGACCCGCACCGACGGCACCGTTTCGGCGGCTTCGGCCGGGTCGATGGAACAGACGAGCAACTTGTTGCGCCAGACCGGATCCATCCCGGGGAAATCGTCGCGGGTGTGTCCGCCCCGGCTCTCGGTGCGCAGCAGCGCGGCCTGGGCGACGCAATCGCTGACGAGCAGCATGTTCCGCAGATCCAGGGCGAGGTGCCAGCCCGGATTGAACTGCCGGTGTCCCTCGACCTGCACGCCCGCGAAACGTTGCCGCAGTTCGGCGAGCCGCTCGATGGCCCGGTGCAGTTCGTGGTCCTTGCGGATGATGCCGACCAGGTCGTTCATCGCCTGTTGCAGATCGGTGTGCAGGGTGTACGGATTCTCGCCCGCGCCGCCCGGGGGCGGATCGAACGGTGCGACCGCGTCGCGCGCGGCCCGGTCGACATCGGCGTCGGCGACCGCGGGCCGTGCGGGCAGTCCCTCGACGTAGGTGGCGGCGCCGAGTCCGGCCCGCCTGCCGAAGACCAGCAGGTCCGACAGCGAATTGCCGCCGAGACGATTGGAACCGTGCATACCGCCGGAACATTCGCCCGCCGCGAAGAGGCCGGGCACGGTGGCCGCCCCGGTATCCGGCGCGACCTCGATACCGCCCATCACGTAGTGACAGGTCGGACCGACTTCCATCGGCTCCTTCGTGATGTCGACATCGGCCAGTTCCTTGAACTGGTGGTACATCGACGGCAGCCGCCTGCGGATCTCCTCGGCGGGCAACCGCGAGGCGATATCGAGGTAGACGCCGCCGTGTTCGGTGCCGCGCCCCTCCTTCACCTCGGAGTTGATGGCGCGGGCCACTTCGTCACGTGGCAGTAGATCGGGGGTGCGCCGGGCCGAGTCGTTATCCTTCAGCCACTGGTCGGCCTCGGTCTCGGTCTCCGCGTACTGCCCCTTGAACACCGTGGGGATGTACTCGAACATGAACCGCTTGCCCTCGGTGTTCTTGAGCACCCCACCGTCACCGCGTACGCCCTCGGTGACCAGGATCCCCTTCACGCTGGGCGGCCAGACCATGCCGGTCGGATGGAATTGCAGGAATTCCATATTGATCAACGTGGCACCCGCGCGCAGCGCGAGGGCGTGACCGTCGCCGGTGTACTCCCAGGAATTGGAGGTCACCTTGTAGGACTTGCCGATACCGCCGGTCGCCAGCACCACGGCGGGGGTTTCGAACAGGATGAATTTGCCCGATTCCCGCCAGTAGCCGAACGCGCCGGAGATCCGGTCGCCGTCCTTGAGCAGTTCGGTGATGGTGCATTCGGCGAAAACCTTGATGCGCGACTCGTAATCACCGGATTCGGCGAAATCCTCCTGTTGCAGCGAGACGATCTTCTGCTGCATGGTGCGGATGATCTCGAGTCCGGTCCGGTCGCCGACGTGCGCGAGGCGCGGGTAGGTGTGGCCGCCGAAATTGCGCTGGCTGATGCGGCCGTCCGCGGTCCGGTCGAAGAGCGCGCCGTAGGTCTCCAGTTCCCAGACCCGGTCCGGCGCCTCCTGCGCGTGTAGTTCGGCCATGCGCCAGTTGTTGAGGAATTTGCCACCGCGCATGGTGTCCTTGAAATGGGTTTGCCAATTGTCCTTCTCGTTGGCGTTTCCCATCGACGCGGCGCAGCCGCCCTCGGCCATCACGGTATGCGCCTTGCCGAACAGGGATTTGCACACCACCGCGACCGAAAGGCCGTGTTCTCTCGCTTCGATCACCGCGCGCAGTCCGGCGCCTCCGGCACCGATGACGACGACGTCGTATTTGTGCCGTTCCACTTCTGGCATTGCCGCGAACTCTCCTCTGACTTCTTGGTTACTGGCGGGCGCGGGTCAGTTGATGAACCGCAGGTCCGAAATCGTGTCGCTGGCAACCAACATCACGTAGAAGTCGGTGAGCACGAGCGTGCCGAGCGTGGTCCACGCCAGCGCCATATGGCGGGTGTTGAGTTTGGAGACCTGGGTCCAGAACCAGTACCGCACCGGATGCGCGGAGAAATTCTTGAGTTTGCCGCCCATGATGTGCCTGCACGAATGGCAGGACACGGTGTAGGCCCAGAGCAGGATGACGTTGACGAGCAGGACGATATTGCCGAGTCCGAATCCGAATCCGCCGGTCTTGCCGTGGAACGCGGAGATGGCGTCGTAGGTGTTGATCAGCGAGACGACGACCGCGACGTAGAAGAAGTAGCGATGCGCGTTCTGGATGATCAGCGGCAGTTTGGTCTCGCCGGTGTAGCGCGCGTGCGGTTCGGCGACGGCGCACGCGGGCGGGGAGAACCAGACCGCGCGGTAGTAGGCCTTGCGGTAGTAGTAGCAGGTGAGCCGGAATCCGAGCAGGAACGGCAGCACCACGAAGCCGAGCGGCAGGATGACGGGGAGATCGCCGAACGGGGTGCCGAAATGCGAGGACCCCGGTTCGCACGAGGTGCTCAGGCACGGTGAGTAGAACGGCGTCAGGTAGTGGTACTCGGCCACCCAATACGCCGTCCGCACATACGATCTGATCGTCGCGTAGATGACGAAGGCGCCGAGTCCGACGGCGGTGACCAGGGGCGGGATCCACCATCGGTCGGTGCGCAGGGTGCGCTCGGAGATGCGGGCGCGGGTCTTTCCGAAGACGCCGGTTCCCGGCCGTGGGGCTTCGGGAGTGGCGGGGGTGGCTGTCGGTGCGGCACTCACAGGTGGATGCCTCGCTGATCTGCTGTGCGGGTGGTCATCATTCCCTCCGCGATCGAATGTGATGCTGAGCACCATACGACACGTGCGCTATCGATTGAGCGGGGTCTTGCGAATCCTGGCGGGCCGTGCCACCTATGATTTACGCCACATGGACCGATCCGCGAATACCCGCCCGCGACGTGGTGGACGAACGCGACATTTCGAACTCGACTAAAACAGAACATGTTTCGAGCGACCCCGGCGAAAACGGAACCGGGAGTCCGATTTTCCGGTTGCGGAGCGTCACACGACCGCAACAATTTCGTGGTCCCATTTCCTTGAGTTTTACCTTTGACGTGCACCGATGCCCGTCACGCCGCGGCGTGGACGAGGGTGGGCACGCCCGATGCCCGCGTTTGCCGGGAGCCGCGGAAGCGCCGCAGTTCGGACCCTGCCTTCGGCCGGGGAAGGAGTCACCAAGATGAGAAGAGCCGCGATCGTGGCACCGGTTCGGACACCGAGTGGCGTCGAAGGTGGAGCGCTGACCGGGATGCCGCCCGATTGGCTGGCCACGACAGTGCTTTCCGCGGTGATCGAACGTTCGGGAATCGATCCGTGGCGTATCGAAGATGTGGCGATGGCCTGTGTCGACGGCGGCGTTGTCGGTGCGCCCGAGCTGAGCAGGCTCGCCGCGCGCGGCGCGGGACTGCCCTTCGCGGTGCCGGGATTTCTCACCGATCGGCGCAGCGGCAGCGGACTCCAGGCGGTGATCACCGCGGCCATGATGGTGCAGACCGGGGCCGCCGACGTCGTGGTCGCGGGTGGCGTGGAATGCGCCGCCGACCCGTTCGCCGTCGATTCGGTACGCACGGTGGAATTGGCCAACGCCGAGGAGATCGCGCGCCACTACGGCATCCGGCGCTCCGAGGCCGACGAATTCGCCGTCGCGAGCCACCGCAAGGCCGCTCGCGCGTGGCGGCAGGGCATGTTCGCGGCGGAGGTGATCCCGGTCGGCGTGACCGCCCAGCCTCCGGGGTGGAGCGAACCGGGATTCGACACCGCGGGTCATCGGATCCTGCGTGACGAGGGCGTGCGCGACGATGTGTCGACCCATACCCTCGGGGCGCTGCGCCCGCTGCTGTCCGACGGTGTCGTCACCGTGGGGAATATGAGTTCGCATCGGCACGGCGCGTCCGGCTGCCTGGTGGTCGCGGAGGATCGGCTCGAAGAACTCGGCCTGACGCCGATGGCGTTCCTCGTCGGCTGGGCCGCGGCCGGATGCGACGCGGACTCCGCGACCCTTGGCGCCGCGCCCGCGGTCGCGAAACTGCTCGGCCACACCGGTTTCACCCTCGACGAGATAGACCTGATCGAGGTCAACGAGGGTTTCGCGGTGGAAGTACTCGCCTTGGCGATGGAATGGGATCTCGATCCGCGTGATCGCCTGAACGTGAACGGCTCGTCCATCGCGCTCGGGCACCCCGTCGGGGCGACCGGCCTGCGGATCATGACGACGATGCTGCACGAATTGTCCCGTATCGAGGGACGTTACGGCCTGGAGGCCATCGCGCTCGGCCGCGACCACGGCATCGCCGCGTTGTTCGAATCGGCGGAGGTGAGCCCGGTCGTCGAGACGCCGCGCGGCGCGCGGTTCCATGGCATCCGGCCCTCGCGCAGGCCCGGTAGACACCGGGCCTGAGTCCGTGACGACGTGCGCCGGGACGACGGGCGCTGCGCGTCGCCCGTCACGCCGCTACTTGGTGCGGGGTCTGGAGTGGAATCCCAGACCTTCGTCCTGGGCGCCCATCCAGGCGGCTTCGTCGGATTTGCTGTCGGGCACGTAAATCTTGTCCTGGGGCCTATGCGAAACCTCCGGCGGCGGGGACTGCTCGAACTCATCGGCATCGATGGCGAGGCGCTCGAGGTCGTTCTCCAGCCTGCGCACGGTCTTCGCGTCTCCGTAGTGGGAGCGCAGTGCGCCGATCGATTGCCGGAGCTGGCCGACCGCGTAGCGTAGTTCAGCGATATCGCTGCGTGTCATCGTTACCTCCTGTGTTCCTTGGCGGATATGCGATCCCGGCCATATCCGCCCGGATCAGGGATCTGCCCTGGGCGCACTACACCGAGTCGTGTGACCCACCACACAACGTGATCTACAACACAGTACAGAAAGAATCGGGTTCAGGCTCGTGTCCGGCACAACCCGATATTTGCTCGAATGTTGCCTCCTTCGTCGGGGGCCTTGTCGACCAGCCTGCGCGCACCTTCCGCGTCTCGCAACCGGGCGACCCGCCGGGGCAGGTCATACGGGACGAAAACGGCTCAGCCCGCCGCGGCGTATTCGGGTCCGGGATCGGTCATCGCGGTGGACACCCGCGCGACCAGTGCGACGATCGAGAGCGCGACCTCCTCCGCCCTTTCCAGGATGACGCTGTGGCCCGCGCCGTCGAGCCGGACCAGTTCGGACCTCGCCAATTGCGAAGCGAGGACCACCGAGTGGGCGTAGGGCACGACGATATCGGCCGAGCCCGCGAGCACCAGTGCGGGAATCTCGCCGAGACGATGCAGTGTCGCGGTCTCGTCGAAGGTCATCAGCGAGGTCAGGAAAGTCGCCATCGTGAGCAAGGGCGTGTCGTTGAGCATGGCCGTGGCGACCGCGGCCATGCGGGGATTCACCTTCCTGGTGCCGAACTGGGCCTCGCGGACGATCGGTTCGAAGAGTCGGCGGGTCATCCGCTTGGACACCTGCATCACCCGCGGCGCGCGGACCACCGCGGTCTGGAGTGTGCTCACCGCGTAGCGGTGCAGGAAACGTCCGAGTCCCACCTCGGTGACGCCGTTGGCCGCGCCCGCGATCAACGCGATCCCGACGACCCTGGCGCCGATCGCCTCGGGGAACAGGCGCGCGTAGGCGAGTGTCACCATCGCGCCCATCGAATGTCCGACCAGGATCACCGGTCCGGCCGGCGCGATCGCGCGCAGGACGGCGTCCAGATCGTGGCCGAGCTGGTCGATGGTGTACGTCGACGGGTCCGCCAGGCCGGAGTCGCCGTGACCGCGGTGGTCGTAGAACACCATCCTGGTGTCGCGGCCCCACTGCTTCAGCAGGTGATCACGCAGGTAGGACCAGGATTCGGCGCGCAGGCAATGTCCGTGCACGAAGACGACGGTGGCTGCCGCGTCGTCGTCGCCGAAGAGGCGAACCGAGATCGGGACGCCGTCGTCGGCCGTGACGGTGACGCGATGACCATCGGGATCGGCGGCCCGGCGGGCGATAGTCGTGGACATGATGTCTCCTGTCGCGATGAACCCTTGGACGGAGCGTTCTTGCCCGGTTGTCGGTGTGGATTTCCGTTGCGTTAGCTGCCTATACCAGGCGTTATGCACACGTTGCGCAACCGACGCACGCGGTCGATCCCGGCGTGGCGGCACCCCGCTTCTCGGGCTGTCTACGAATCGGTAGTCAGGACACTAGATTTCTCTAGATTCTCCGATAGGCGAACGGGCAGGCGGTCGGAACGCCGCCGGAACTTTTCCGTTGCCGTCTATCGGAGAATCGAGCGGATCCCCTAGAAATAGCTAGATTGTGGAATCGGCTTCCGATGAGCCGGTATTCGCCAGGAAGGGACGGAGCAGATTCGGTTCCGTCGACGGTCCGGTCTGCCATTCCGCGATCCACGGGCCCGTCCCCTCGCTCGGATCGAAGATGCCGTCCTCCAGCCAGGTGTATCGACCGTCGAGGACGCCATGCGCGACGGCGCGGTCATCGTCGTCGGTGTTGTCCCACAGCGCGTCGAACAGGGCGCGGACCCGAAGGCGGGATTGGCGGCAGAACGCGTCGGCCAGTTCGGCGGCGGCGGTCGCGTCGGGAGAGCCCGCCGAGCGCTGGGATTCGGCGCGTACGCATACCGCCGACATCGCGAACAGTTCGGCGGCGATATCGACGATGCGGCCGAGGAAATTCTGTCGATATTCCAAACCGGCCTGCCAGCGCGCCATGGCGTACATCAGGGCGCGCGCCTGTTTGCGGGAACTGCGTTCGACGAACCGCAGATGCCGTGCGAGCGGCCCGAATTCACCGTATCCGGCCGGTACGGTACCCGCGCCCACCGCCAGCTGCGGGAACCATTTGGCGTAGAAACCGCCCGCGCCGACCGCGGCTTTGGCCTTGTCCTTGAACTGGGCGTCGCGCTCGACGAGCGCGCCGGCCGCCGCCATGTGCGCATCGGCCATTTCGCGGGCGACGAGCAGTCGCATGATCTCGCTCGACCCCTCGAATATGCGATTGATGCGCAGATCGCGCACCATCTGTTCGGCGGCGACGGCGCGTTCGCCACGTGCCGCCAGCGAGGCCGCGGTCTCGTAGCCGCGTCCGCCGCGGATCTGGACGAGTTCGTCGGCGATGCGACAGCTCATCTCGCTCGCCCACAGTTTGGCCAGCGCCGCTTCGATGCGAATGTCGTTGCGTCCTTCGTCGCACATGGTCGCGGACAGGTCGAGCACCGCTTCCAGGGCGTAGGTGGTCGCGGCGATATAGGAGATCTTCTCGGCGACCGCGGCGTGCTCGCCGACCGGCCTGCCCCATTGCACCCGCGCCGCGCTCCACTGTCTGGAGATCGTGAGCGACCATTTCGCCGCCGCTGTGCACATCGCGGGTATGGCGAGTCGGCCCGCGTTCAACGTGGTGAGCGCGATCTTGAGACCGTCGCCCTCGCGTCCGATCAGATTGGCCTTCGGCACCCGGACCCGGTGCATCCGCGTGACGCCGTTCTCGATGCCGCGCAGACCCATGAACGCGTTGCGCCGTTCGACCGTGATGCCCGGGCTGTTCGCTTCGACCACGAAGGCGGAGATGCCGCCGCGATGCCCTTCGCTCTTGGGTACGCGGGCCATCACGACCAGCAGTTCCGCGACGACGCCGTTGGTGGTCCACAGCTTCACGCCGTCGAGTTCGTAGGCTTCGCCGTCCTCGGTCGGTGTCGCGGTACTGGCCATCCTGGCCGGGTCGGAGCCGACGTCGGGTTCGGTGAGCAGGAACGCGCTCACCGCGCCCGCCGCGCAGCGGGGCAGGAATTCGGCCTTCTGTTCGTCGGTGCCCGCCAGTTTCAGCGGTTCGGGCACGCCGATGGACTGGTGGGCGGAGAGCAGTACGCCGAGGCTGGGGTGAGCGCAGCCGACCAGCATCAGCGCACGGTTGTAGCCGACCTGGGAGAGTCCCTGTCCGCCATACGATTCGGGGATCTTCAACCCGAAGCAGCCGAGTTCGGCCAGACCTTTCACGTATTCGTCGGGGATACGTCCCTGTTCCTCGATCACCGCGCCGTCGATGGATTCGCAGAACGGGCGCAGCCGCGCCAGGTAGGCGGCGGTTTTCGCGGCATCCGCCGCGTCGGGGTGCGGGTACGGGTGGATCAGGTCGAGTCGGAACCGTCCGAGGAACATCTCCTTGGCGAAGGAGGGTTTGGCCCAGCTCGTTTCGCGAGACTCCTCGACAAGTGCGCGTGCCTGTTCTTCGGTGGCGTTGACCTTCGCCGCTGTCGTCATGGTCTCCTCCTCGAACGTGACGGGAATCACATTCGAGTGTAAGGAGAAAAGTTACCGGCTGGTAGGTGTTCGAGCGAATGTATCTCTAAACAAATCTATCGATCTTGGTAGATCGGCGAATATTCAGCGATCGTCCGCCGGATCTCACACGCTGCGCAGGTAGCGACCGAAATGCGGCACGGTGAAACCGATGGTTCCCCGCTCGGCCGAATAGATGAGCCCCTTCTTGATCAGGCCGTCGCGCGCGGGCGACAGCGACGCCGGTTTGCGGCCGAGCTCGGTCGCCACGGCGGCGGTCGCCACCGGACCCTCGTCGCCGGACAGATCGGCCATCGCGCGCATGTACTCCCGTTCCGCCGGGGTCGCCCGTTCATAGCGGGATCCGAAGAAGCCGACCGCCAATTCCTCTTCCGCGGAGGGCGAGGCCAGTTCGACATCCTCGGCGGTGATGGGACTCTCCGGTGCCTGATCCCAGGCCGCTTTCCCGTACGCCTGGACGAAATATGGGTAGCCATCAGCCTTTTCGTAGAGCACATCGAGTGCGCCCTCGGTGAATTTCACCTCTTCGCGCTGGGCGGGAGCGATGAGCGCCTGATTCGCCGACTCCCGGTCGAGTCGATCGATACGGTGATAGCTGAAAAGGCGCTCGGAATAACTCTTCGACGCGGACAGTACGGCGGGCAGATGCGGCAGACCCGCGCCGACGACGATCAACGGCGCGGCGTCCTGGCTCAGTTCGTGGCACGCGCCGCAGATCGCGGAGATGTCGGCGGGCCCGAGATCCTGCATCTCGTCGATGAATATCGCGATGCCGACCCCGACGTCGCCCGCGAGCCCGGCGGCCTCCTTGAGCAGTTCGACCAGGTCGATCTCGATATCGCCGGAATCGGCGCGACCGGAGACGGCGGGTACGTCGATACCGGGCTGCCAGCGTTCCCTCATGCCCTTGTCGGCGGTGGCACGCAACGCGAATGCCTTGAGGATGCCGAGGAAATCGTCGACGCGTTCGGGGTTGCGGTGCGTCATCGCGATCGCGCGCGCGGCCATGTGCAGCGCGGAGGACAGCGGCCTGCGCAATTCCTGATCCGGACGGGCTTCGATCTTTCCCGTGCCCCAGTTGCGCGAGACGGCGGCCGAACGAAGTTGGTTGAGCAGCACCGTCTTTCCGACGCCGCGCAATCCGGTGAGCATGACGCTGCGTTCGGGCCTGCCTCGGGCGACGCGTTCGAGCACGATGTTGAAGGCGGTGAGCTGTTTGTCGCGCCCGGCGAGTTCGGGTGGGCGCTGTCCGGCTCCGGGAGCATACGGATTCCGCACGGGGTCCATACCCCGACACCGTAGCGCTTCGGGTCACCGAAATCTCGATGAATCTGGGGCAGTCTAGGGCGTTCCATAGAAAGCGGTATTTCGCGCTTTGTCATTGCGGGGGAACTCTCTACGCTTATCGCGTTCGGAGGCAGGGTCGGCGGCTGGGACGAAAGGGGCGTCATGTCCGAGGATGGTCACGTGCTCGCCGAGGTCGTCGCCTCGTGGCCGGTGCCGCCGGACGCGGAGGAGGCGGGCCGGATCCGGTCGAACATTCTCGTCGCGATCGAGCAGGGGTTCGACGATCCACAGTTGGTCGCCGATCTCGCGGTCGGACCGCTGGTGGTAGCGCTCGGCGAACTGGAGGTCGGCCTCGCCGACGCGCGCCGCAGAATCGCCGAACTCGAGCGTGCGCTGGCCGAGCGGGACGGTTGATCTCACATCCCGATAACCCTGGCTCGCAGTCGATATCGAATCGTGACCTGGCCTGAGCTGCACGGGAGCCGCAGCGTGTCCAGCGATTTCTCGCCAACCCCCGAAAACCCTGGTCTGTGCGCTGGACAACATCGCGTCCGCGTCGTAATCTTCTCGTGACTTAGTGGAGTCTGTCGCTTCGCAAGAGAAACGGCGCCACTGGGTTACCGCCTAATCGGCTGTCGGGGCCTCGCAACTCCGGCTGCCGTGCCGGGAACCACAGGTTAGTTACTGGGGTGAGTCCGCAACGGTCCTCGGACCAGCGCGGTAGGGCCGATCCGCTCGGCACGAACCCGCAGTCGACCCGGTCGGCGGGAAAGTAGGAAAGATCGGAGACTCAGGTCGGTGGGTAAACACAGTTTGCAGCGGGAATCTCGGATGCCGAATTCCGTCAAAGGTGCGCTCGTTCTAGGCGCAGTGGCCGCGACAGGTGCGATGCCCGCTATCCCCGCGATGGCAGCCACCATCAACGTCCCCGGCCTCGGAGATTTCGACGTTCCCGTCCCGCAGGAGTACGAGAGCTCGGTCCAGCAGCTCAACCAGCAGCTGTCGCAGGCTCTCTCCCAGCAGCCCGCGATCCCGCAGGGCGCCTTCGGCACACTGCCCGCGGTTCCGCAGGGCGGACTCCAGTTCCCGAACCTCATGGAAGACCACTCCCCGGCCGCGAAGGCGCTCGACGCCGCTCGGTCGAAGGTGGGTGCCCAGTACTCCTGGGGCGCCGCGGGCCCGGTCAGCTTCGACTGCTCCGGTCTCGTGCAGTGGGCTTTCCGCCAGGCCGGTGTCGAACTGCCGCGCACCAGCTTCGAGCAGTCGCATGTCGGCGCTCCCGTCGCTTTCCAGAACTTGCAGCCCGGTGACATCGTGATCACCAACGGCGGCGGCCACGTCGGCATCTACGCCGGCGACGGCAAGTTGCTCAATGCCGTCCAGTCGGGTACCCCGGTGTCCTACACCCACCTCGACGCCGACGATGTAGTCACCGCCCGCCGCGTCGTATAAGGGGTTGCCCCCCGCCGAGCAGGCTGCCCCGTCCCAGGCCCGCGTCGATTCGTGGACCTGGTCGGTGCGCCTGTTCAAGACGAGATCCGCCGCGGCCGAGGCATGCCGGGGCGGTCACGTTCGCGTCAACGGTGCCACGGCGAAACCCGCCCAGCCGGTACGCCTCGGCGACGAGGTCCGGATCCGCGCGGGTGGTGTCGAGCGCATCGTGATCGTGGAACGTGTCGTCACCAAACGCGTCAGCGCGCCCATCGCCGCGCAATGCCTGATCGACCGCAGTCCGCCACCACCTCCGCGAGAGGTTCTCGCGACCATGCCGCGTCGTGATCGCGGCAGCGGCAGACCTACGAAGCGCGAACGTCGCGAAACCGACCGTCTCCTCGGCCGCGACGATCCACCGCAGGACTAGGTTTCGGCTGTATCGCCCGTGCGAGAGGCGATACGGCTCGCCGCGATTGCCGCGACACCCACGGTCACCAGCGCACCGAGCATGATGGCCGAGGATTCCCCCGGCACCAACACGTGCAACTGTCCGCCGACGGTCACCGCCGCGACCGGCACTCCGATCTGTGCCGCCGACAAGGCCGCGAACCAGGCCGGTTGTCCGGTGCATCGATTCACCAGGTGTACCGCGACAGCTCCGGCGCCCAAGACGATCCCGAGCCCGATGAGCGACGGCCGTTCCGCGAATTCGCGCAGATTCAGCCGCGCGCCGAGCCAGACGAAGAACATGGGCGCGAGGAAACCGTCGTTGATCGCGAAGAGTTGCCGTGCGACCCGGCGGGGCTCGCCGACGCCCGCCACCGCGAGTCCGGCCGCGAAACCGGCCAGCATGATCGAGACGTGCGTCTGTGTCGCCACCGCGCACAGCGCGAACAGCAGCACCAGGCTGACCCGCAGCTCGATCGCGAACCCCCTGTCCTCCGACAATCGGTGCACCCGCCGCCGCGTACCCGACGACTCCAGTCGGCGCAGGACCAGGAACATCACGAACGCGCAGGCCGCCACCGCGACAGCCCCGACGGCGGCCCGCCCCGCGTTGCCGGGGTCGATCACCAGCGGCAGCGCGACGACGCACGCGGTATCGGCGATCGCCACCTGCGCGGTCAGTGCCAGGACCGCCGATCCAGTCGCGCCCGCGGCGTCGATGATCGGCAGGACCAGCGCGGCCGAAGACGAGGCGAGCAGCACCGCGTAGATCGCCCCGTTTCCGGTGTCGAAGAGTTCGGCGATCCCGAAACCCGCGGCGGCGGAAAGCAATCCGACGATCGCGGCCCGCATCGCGCCGATGCCGATGGCCGATCGGACCCGTGGATCACGTACCGGCACGTGGGTGCCCGCCACGAACATCACGACCGCGAAACCCATGTCGGCCAGAAACGTGAAGATCGGATCCGAACTGTCGAGAGCGCCGAATCCGGTGGCGCCGAGAGTTATTCCGGCAGCCAACTCGCCCAGGATCACCGGTACGTGCCACGCGGTGCGCACCGCGAACAGCGGGCCGATCAGCCCGAGCGCGATGACGAGGGCGAGAGTGGAGAAGGTCACGGCATCGAGGCGATCTTGAGCGGAATGGCGATGTTCTCGTCGGCCCAGTGGATGGCGCACACGCGGTGGTAGCCGTCGGCGATCACCATCGCGACACCGCGTCGGAAATCACCGCGCACGACCAGGATCGGGGACAGCGCGGTGCCATTGTTGATCTTGATAAGATCGCGCCGGACATGGGGGTTGTCCGCCGAGAGCAGTTCGAGTCCGGCGGCTCGCAGAATGTCCTTGGCCTTCTTGCGAATGACGGGTGCCTCGCGCAGTCGGTCGACGACGGTCCGCACCACATCCGGTTCGCCGAGCAGTTCGAGATAGTCGGCCGCGGCGGGATAGTCGTGTTCCTCGGGCTTGCTCTTCCACTTCACGTCGACGATTTCGGTGGTCATATCTCATCATCGCCCCCGTGCCGACCCATCCCGGGGAAATCCGGCGGCGGCGCGTCAGCGCGGTGGCTGCCTGCCGACGACGGCCAGACTCGGCAGTCGCCCGGCACCGAACAGCGCGCGACAGTCACCGCGACGGATCTTGCCGCTGGAGGTCTTCGGTATCCGGCCCGGCTCGATGAGCAGCACCGTGCCCGCCATCACCTCGTGCACGGCGGCGACCGCGGTACGGATGCGGCGCGCGACGGCCACGGGATCCGTCGACGGCGGCAGCGCGGCGGTGTTCAATTCGGCGACGATCACGAGGTCCTCCCGGTCGCCGTCATCGTGGCCGAAGGCGGTGATATGCCCGGTACGCACCTCCGGGGCGGCGGCACCGGCCGTCGCCTCGATATCGGACGGGTAGTGGTTGCGCCCGTCGACGACGATCAGATCCTTGAGCCTGCCCGCGATATAGAGCTGGCCGTCGTGGCGGAATCCGAGATCGCCGGTACGCAACCAGCGCTCGGTCCCGCCGACGAGCGTGGCCCCGAAAACGTCGGCGGTCACCTCGGGTTTCCCGTGGTAGCCCGCGCCGACGTTCGCCCCCGACACCCAGATCTCGCCGATCTCGCCGTCGTCGCGCTCGACCCGCGACAGCGGATCGACGATCGCCACCCGCTGTCCCGCGGGAGCGCCGCAGCCGACCAACGTGAGTCCCGATTCCGGCGGCGTGTCCCCCGCCTGCGGTTCGGCTCGGCCCTCGGCCAGCGCGGCTCGGTCGAAACGCGGTGCCACGGGTTCGCGGTCCTGGCCGACGATGGACACCGACAGGGTGGCCTCGGCCAACCCGTAGCCGGGGGCGTGGGCGTGGTGCCGGAATCCGTACTCGGCGAAGGTCCGGGTGAACTCCGAAAGTACCTCGGCACGTACCGGTTCGGCCCCGTTGAGGAGAACGTCCAGCTCGGACAGATCGAGTCCGGCCCGTTCGCGCTCGGAGGTGCCCGATATCGCCAGGGACAGGCCGAAATTGGGGCTGCCCGTGGTACCCGCGCGGTACTCGTGGCAGGCGCGCAGCCAGCGGATCGGCCGTTTGACGAAATCGAGCGGAGCCAGCGTGACACCGTGCACCCCCGAATACAGCGGCAGCGCCAGTGCCAGCACCAGACCCATATCGTGGAAGAACGGCAGCCAGGAGACGATCGGTTTGTGGCCGGTGGCGGGCACGGCGTCGCGCAACTGGTCCACGGCGGTGGACAGATTGGCGTGCGTGATCCGCACGCCCGCAGGGATTTTCGTCGAACCGGAGGTGTATTGCAGATAGGCGATGTCGGCGGGCGGGTCGATCGTCGCGTCGGACAGTTCGGTCGATATCGCGATATCGGACGGTACGCGCACCAGCCGTCCGGCTGCCGCACCGAGGGCGGGGCCGGTCACCGTGTCGGTCGCGGAGACCAGGCCGACGGTGGGTTTCGCATCGGCGAGTACGTCGTCCAGGCGGGCGGTGTTGCGACTGCCCGTCACCGGGAACAGCGGAACCGCGATCCGTCCGCTGTAGAGGCAGGCCAGGAAGGCCACCACGTAGTCGAGCCCGTGACCGCACAGGATCGCCACCCGATCGCCGGGCGCGCTCTCGCGGCGCAGCAGCTGTGCCGCGAGGGCCGCCGCGCCGTGTAACCGGGCGTACGACACGGTGACCGGCGCGCACTCGGTTCCGCGATAGCGCAATTCGGTGAACGCGGGGTCGCCCGGCCGCGTTCGCGCCCATCGCGCGACGCGGGTGGCGAGAGTGTCGGCCGTCGTCACGACGCCTCTTCGGAATCGACCGCGGCGACCCGGTCGGACAGGGCCGCGCCGAGTGCGGCGACGGTCGGGTGCCGGAACAGTTCCGCGGTCGAGATGGCGATGCTCAGCCGGGTCTCCAGGGCCCTGCGTAATTCGATCGCGAGCAGCGAACTGAGGCCGAGATCGTTGAAATCGGCTGTCGGCGGAATCGATTCGGCCGGAATGCCGACGGTGGCGGCCACGATCCGGCGGATGGTCGCGATCAGCGGCTCCGGTGTGGCGGTGCCGGGCGGGGTCGGCTCCGGGTCGACGGGGTG